>CAYWIR010000337.1:0-3349 GCA_964458375.1 uncultured Neptunicoccus sp. | reverse complement strand
CGGCGTTCAACAATCTGGGTAAGCCAATCTATTCCACATTCTGCAACTGGTTCCGCGATGGGATTTTGATTTATCCGTGTTGCGTGCTGATGGGTCTGTGGTTGGCGGCCCCGGGTGTAGTCTATGGTCAAGCATTGGCCGCCGTGCTGGCAGGGACAGCCGCGATGATTTGGGGTTGGCGGTTTGTGAGCCGATTGGCCGCCGCGTAGCTTGTTTTGCGCCCCTTTGCGGGTTAGATGTAGGCAACAACTTTCAAAGGAGAGCAGGTATGTTGAAGGGTTTGGGCGGACTTGGCGATATGGCCAAGATCATGAAGCAAGCGCAAGAAATGCAAGGCAAGATGGCCGATGCACAGGCGAAGCTGGATGAATTGACCACCGAAGGTGAAGCTGGCGCTGGCATGGTCAAAGTGACTGTTACGGCCAAAGGTGATGTGAAGGGGATCGAGATTGATCCGTCGCTTTTTGTGCCCTCTGACAAAGAAGTTGTCGAAGACCTGATCGTGGCTGCGATCAAAGATGGGCAAGCGAAAGCGGCCCAGATGCAGCAAGAAGAAATGGGCAAAATCACTGAAGGTTTGAACCTCCCCGAAGGGATGAAGCTGCCGTTTTAAGTGGCTGGCGTTAGCGACCTTCCCTCTAGTCCTACCTGCGGTACGGGGGCGTGGCGCAAGTGGTTTAGCAGATAAGAAAGTGCTGGTTTGAGCAGTAACAACCAAGAGATTGATGCTTTGATCACCTTGCTGGCGAAACTGCCAGGGATGGGGCCACGGTCTGCGCGGCGTGCTGTGCTGCACATGATTAAGAAACGGGCGTTGTTGTTGACCCCATTGGCCGATGCCATGTTTGCGGTGGCGGCAACGGCGCGAGAGTGCGTCGTGTGCGGCAACATCGGAACGCGGGATCGTTGTGATGTGTGCGAAGATCAGCGGCGCGGCAATGGACAGATTTGTGTGGTCGAAGATGTGGCTGATTTATGGGCCATGGAGCGCACCAAAGTTTTCAAGGGCCGTTATCATGTTTTGGGCGGTTCGCTTTCGGCGCTGGATGGTGTGGGGCCTGAGGAGCTGCGCATTCCGTCCCTGATTTCACGGGTTTTGGCGGAAGAGGTCAGCGAAGTGATCCTGGCGTTGAACGCCACGGTCGATGGGCAAACGACAGCGCATTACATCGCGGATCAGTTGGAAGAAGCGGGTGTTTCAGTGACATCGCTGGCGCAGGGTGTCCCGATCGGTGGTGAGTTGGACTATTTGGATGATGGAACGATTTCAGCGGCGCTGAATGCGCGTAAATCGGTTTAAACATTTACACGCAGGGCTGTGAGCCCATGAAAGTGGTAGGTGTTTGCATAGGTTGGCTGTTCTGCGAGCCGCATGTTCAGGCAGCGTTTGAACAGAGTTTTCAAGGCAATTTGCAGTTCTAACCGCGCGAGCGGTGCACCAAGGCAGAAGTGAATGCCTTGTCCAAAGCTGACGTGCGGATTTTTAATGCGGTTTGGGTCAAAGGTTTCTGGCTGTTCGAAAACAGTTTCGTCGCGGTTGGCGCTGGCGAGCAGGCAGGCGACCGTGTCACCACGTTTGAATGTCTGACCAAAGACGGTGCAATCAGATTTTGCGTGGCGTTCAAACAGATGCAGGGGCGGGTCGAAGCGCAGGGTTTCTTCGATGCGACTGTCGGTTGGGGTGGTGTTGGTTTCGAGGAAGATTTTGGTGGCGTTGGCCATGGCGTGGACCGTTGCCTCGTGCCCTGCATTGAGCAGGAGGATGCAGGTGGAGGTGAGTTCTGGACCTGACAGCTTGGTCCCTTCGCGGGTGAGGAGGGCAGAAATGAGGTCCTCCTCTGGGCGCTTCATCCGTTCGGTTTGCAGATCGGTCAGGTAGGCGGCGAAATCGGCGCTGGCCGTGGCGGCGGCGTCTTCGTCAGCACGGGTGCGGCTTGCTTGATACATCGCGACCATTTTGTGGGACCAGTCGAGCAACAGCGGTGCGTCCGCTTCGGGCGCGCCGATGAGACGGGCGATGATGGTAACAGGGATCGGGGTGCAAAAGGCGGTGAGCAGATCGGGGGTGTCGTCAAAGCGGTCGATCAGTTGCTGCGCAAGGGTTTCGATGTCGGGCGCAAGGGATTTGATGCGGTTGGAGGTGAAAGAACGCAGGACCGAGGTGCGCAATGTCGTGTGGCGCGGTGGATCGAGTTCCAGCATGGAGTGGGCTTCGATGTCCATGAAGGGCTGGATGTGCGGTGGTATTGGTTTGGCCAGTTCGGACGGGACTTCGCGGCCCCAGTTTTTGTCCCGTAAAAAGTGGGTTACTGCGGCGTGGCTGGTGGCGCAAATGCGGTTGTAGTCATCCCAATGGATCAGGTCGCCCGCGCTGCGTAGGTTTTCGTAAAACGGATAGGGGTTTTGCACGAAGGTGGGGGCGGTTGGATCTTGGGAAAAAGATTTCATCTGGAGCGCCTGTGGTGGCAGGGATGTGGGGAATTGGATGTTTTTAGACAGAAGGCGAGAAAGTGAGCGTTTAGATTGTTAGAATCGTGAAGGCCGCGCCGTAGTAAAGGCGCGGCCTTTCGCCGTTATTTGGCGGCAGTGATCATGATTTCAACTTTGAAACCAGGGGTGGCGAGGTGGGCAGAGCCAGCAGCGCGACCAGGTTCGTGGCCTTGTGGGACCCAAGCGTCCCAGACTGCGTTCATTTCAGCGAAGTCAGACATATCGTCGAGCCAGATTTGTGCCATTAGGATTTTGGTTTTGTCAGAGCCTGCTTCGGCCAACAGGTCGTCGATTTGCTGTAAGATGCCTTGGGTTTGTGCGGTTACGCTTTGGCCTTCGGCTGCGACCTGTCCTGCGAGGTAAATGGTGTCGCCGTGGACAACCATTTGGGACATGCGACCGTTTGAGTGGGACCGTTGGATATCAGCCATGTGAGGCTCCTTTTCTGAGATTGTTTGGGATTCTTATAGGGGGAAACGCAGTGTCAGGCGAGCGCTTTGATAAGGGTTGCAAGGGCCGTGAGTGCGATCAGGGTGAGGAAATAGGGCCGTAAGTTTAGATGGGCAAATCGTGCGAATAGTGTGCTGCCAATCCAAACGCCAAGGATCAGGGCGGGAAATGCGATGACGGCGGTTGCGAGGGTTTCTGCGGTCAGCAGTCCGACGGCCCAGAAGCTAACGACAGAGAGGATAATGAGGCCGCCCGCAAGGGAGATGATGTTGGCGCGTGTGGTGGTTGTGTCGTCGCCGCGTGCCATCATGGCAGTGGCAAAGATGGGCGAGGCGATGGCGGTCAGCCCTTGGGATGTGCCCGCAAGCGCCCCAGCGGCGAGCAGTGTTTTAGGATTGAGAAAGGTCAC
>CAYWIR010000336.1:0-3361 GCA_964458375.1 uncultured Neptunicoccus sp. | reverse complement strand
TGTTATCCCTTGTTTCTATGGATATTTTTGGGCCGCTGCCGTTGGTGCCGAATGCCCTGCGCAAAGGGCATCCAAAGGACGTGGCTCTGATGGGGATTGGTATGATCGTGATGTTGCCTGTTGGGATTTTCCTGCTGGGGCAAATGTCGGGCGATGTGTATCGGTATCTTGTGTCGATCGCGACCTTGCTGTGTGTGGTTTTGCTGATCGTTGGGGTGCGATACACACGGCCGCTGACGCGAAAGGTCATTGTCGCTACGGGCGGTGTTGGTGGGTTTCTGGGCGGCGTTGCGGGGTTGCCCGGTCCGCCTGTCACGGTTCTGTATATGGCAAGCCAATTGCCAGCACAGGTGGTGCGGGCCAACATGATCCTGTTCTTGCTTATGGCGGATTTGCTGATTTTTCCAATCATGGCCTTGCAAGGCATGCTGACCTTGCAGCCCATTCTGATTGGCTTGATCCTTATTCTGCCTTACATGCTTGGCAGTTGGGTTGGGGTGTTGTTTTTTGATCCGACCAAGGAAAAAACCTACCGTGTGGTGGCATATTGCGTGATTGCGGGCTCGGCCATCGTTGGCTTGCCGTTTTGGATGGGATAAACAAACATTATGCAGTTAAACGAAGTTAAATTTGAAGATCAGTTGCCTGTGGATGGGTATGGCCCTGGGTTTTTCCGTGTGGCGGAACAAGTCCATGAGGGCGCTATGCTGCTCGATGCGTCTGGGGCGCAGGCATGGGGCGGATTTGAGGATGTCGCGGCGCTGATATCGGCAGATCAGACCTACGATGTTGTGTTTGTTGGCACTGGGGCCGAGATTGCACCCTTGCCCAAAGACGTGCGCAGCGCGCTGGAAGAGGCTGGGGTCGGGGTTGAAGTGATGGCAAGCCCAAGCGCCTGTCGGACCTATAACATCCTGTTGTCCGAGGGACGGCGGGTCGCTTTGGCCGTTTTGCCTGTCTGAGCCGTGCCAATATCATTGGTCTTGCCCCAATGAACCAAGCCTGTTCCAAAAAACCGTCTTTCCCCGCGTGGCATAACCACTATATAGTTGCGCTGAGGCTGGCGGTTCGGACCAGCATAAACCCACAAGAAAGAGGCAATTATGGCTTTTGAACTTCCTGATCTTCCTTATGCACACGATGCACTGGCCGCTGGCGGCATGTCTGCTGAAACGTTGGAATTCCACCACGACCTGCACCACAAGGCGTATGTGGACAACGGCAACAAGCTGATCGCAGGTACGGAATGGGCAGATAAGTCCATGGAAGAGATCATTGTTGGCACATATGACGCATCCAGCGTTGCGCAAAACGGCATCTTCAACAACATCAGCCAATTGTGGAACCACAACCAGTTCTGGGAAATGATGGGCCCATCTGGCCGTGCTATGCCATCCGAGCTGGAAGCTGCTTTGAACGACAGCTTTGGTTCCGTTGACACATTCAAAGAAGAGTTCAGCGCCGCGGGTGCAGGGCAATTCGGGTCCGGCTGGTGCTGGTTGGTCAAAGACGCCGATGGCGGCTTGAAAGTGACAAAGACAGAGAACGGCGTGAACCCGCTTTGCTTTGGTCAAACAGCATTGCTGGGGTGTGATGTGTGGGAGCATTCTTACTACATCGATTTCCGCAACAAACGTCCTGCCTATCTGTCGAACTTCCTCGACAACTTGGTGAACTGGGACAATGTTGCGTCCCGTCTGGGTTAAGCAAATCCAACAAGATTAAAGAAAACCCCGCTGGTGACAGTGGGGTTTTTTGTTGCGTTGTTCAGATTTATTTATTTTACTTAAGTCCTGCTCGTTTTATTGAAAACCTTTTGGGGACACTATGAAAACAATTTTTAAAGTAGGGGTGCTGTCGTGCACTCTGTTGGCGGCGTCCTGTTCTGTTATTGAACGCGAAGCGGGATACCCAGGGGGCAATCTAGGCTATGGTTCGGATCGCAAAATTCTGTTTGCGCAAGGCCATGACCAGCGCGTGCAACGGTATTTGGTGACGATGGCGTTGTTGTCGCCGCTTATTGCGGAAACGGCAGCCACGCCGATCGAAGCAAAGCTGAGCGCCGAGCGGATTGATGCGATTTATGATAAGCTGAGCACGCTGCGCAAAGCGGCGGAAAATTGTAGACTGTCGGGCAACCCGACAAAGTCTAACTACCTGAACCTTGATCTGGAAAAATGTGATTATGGTTCGGATGGTCTTGGCGAAAATGCGTTGGCTTTTGAAAGCATCTCTTTTGATGTGGCAAAGTCGCTGAACAATGCTTTGAAACAGGCCTATGACAATTTGAATTTGCGAAAACGTGTTTCAAATATTACGTCGCTGTCCCCCTCCGAGATTTTGAAAACTGTTCTACGCGCGCGCCATTTGCTGCCCGTTGCGATGAAGTATTTTGCAACCTACCGCGATGTGACGAGCATTTTAAGCGCGTCAGTGTTGGAATCCTGTGTTCGGGAACGGCAAGCCTATATTACCGCAGAAAAACTGGAGACTTGGCGCTCTGCGGATGACTGTGCGAAAACGGGAAAGATGGTTACAAATTATCTGCAACGCAGTCGCACGGTTGATTCTGACGTGGCGCGGGATGAAAAACCAATCCGCGCAATATACAATGCGTCGCGGGGGGCGATCAATTCTGGCTTGCAGTGGCGGTTTACCAAAAAGCATGTTGCGGCGTTGATCTTTCATATTGATCGCACCTGCCTCAAGTTGGCCAAGCTGCAAGAAATTGAAGGCGAGACAAATGTCACGGATTGTCAGCTGTCAGGCAGCACAAACGCCAAGGCGTTTTACGGCAATTACAAAAACTGATCAGATGGCGGAGATATCCGCCATCACATCATCCACTGTATCAACCACTTTGAACAAGTCGTGCAGGCTTTGATCCGCAAAGCCTGATGCGATTTGGTGGTCGATTAGGGTGATAAGAGGCGACCAGTAACCCTCTATGTTCAATAGATAAATCGGCTTGTTGTGCAGGCCAAGCTGCGCCCATGTGAGCACTTCAAAGAACTCATCAAGTGATCCCGCACCACCAGGCAAAGTGACGATGATATCCGCATTCATAAACATCACTTTTTTACGTTCGTGCATGTTTTCGGTGACAATAAAGCTGGAAAGATCGCGTTTGCCCACTTCCATGTCCATCAGGTGTACGGGGATCACGCCGAATGTTTCACCGCCCGCGGATTGGCAAGCGGTGGCCACGGTGCCCATCAGGCCCACATCCCCCGCTCCATACACCAAACGCATGTCTTGTTGGGCGAGTGCGGTGCCCAAATCCTCCGCTGCTGTTTTATAGGCGGGGTTCGTGCCAAAGCGGGATCCACAGAAGACACAGACAGAAAGATTGGAGGTGTTT
>CAYWIR010000335.1:0-3361 GCA_964458375.1 uncultured Neptunicoccus sp. | reverse complement strand
CCCAAGGGCGTGATTTATGTGGACCCAGTGGGCAATCCTGCGGCCTATGAAGGGTTGGATGCGCCTGATTTTATCTTGATTACGCACCATCACGGCGATCACATGGATCCGTCGACCCTGTTCGTGATTGCAGGCGAGGCCACCACGATGATGGTGAATCCAGAGGTCATGAAAAAACTGCCAGATGATCTGAAACCCAAGGCGAGTGTTTTGGCGAATGGTGAAACGGGCGAATGGAACGGCATCGGGATCGAGGCGATTCCTGCGTATAACATCACTGAAGAGCGGTTGAAGTTTCATCCAAAAGGGCGGGACAATGGGTATGTTTTGGACCTAGACGGGTTCCGAATTTATCTGTCGGGCGACACCGAGGATATCCCTGAAATGCGGGCGTTGAAAGATATTGATCTGGCGTTTGTCTGTATGAATCTGCCGTTCACTATGGATGTGGAGGCCGCGGCCTCTGCGGTGGCCGAATTCAAGCCGACATTCGTGTACCCTTACCATTATCGGGGGCGCGATGGTGGAACGCAGGACCCCGCGGCCTTTGCCAAACTGGTTGGTGAAGCTGTTGAAGTGAAGCTGGGTGATTGGTACGCTTAGGGCGGGCAATGCCTGACGAAATGGCCTGCTAGAGTGTTTGGTTTTCACGGATCGCAGAAGCGCGTGCGTGCAGAGTGAACATTTCGTCGTCGGCCAGATCGAGTTGCTTTAGCTGACGCACGAGGGCATCCAAATACTCAAAATTTGTGCCAAGGTTGCCTTCGGCAGTTGCGATGATTTTTGCTGTGTCTTCGACGGACACATCAGGGCAATACCGACGGTTTGTTTTGTCGATGACGAAGGTCAGGGCTTGAATCGGGCCTTGTGGTGTTTCGACAGGTAGAAACATCGGGACGTAGGACCCAGAGAACATTTCACGTCGCCACATGAACGCGGTTTCCGTTTCGATCTGATTTGCAGCGATGCGAAAGACCACGCCGTCACATTGGCCCCCAGCATCAAGTGCTGCCATAAGGCCCGGTAATTCAGGGCTGCCGCGTCCGCCTTCGAGGCGCATACAGAAGCTGCGTTTCCAGCCAGCGAGTGAGCCGTATCGGTATTCTGCAATGTGGACGGCAGGATCCCAGATCAGCGATCCATAGGCGAAAACCCAGAGGTCTTGACCCAAAATGTTTGCGAGGACACGTGCGCGGTTTGCTTCACGTTCCGTTTCTTCCATTTTCCAATCATCTGGCCAGCCTTCTTCCTTCGCTTGGTCTTCAAGCTCGACAAAGCGGTCCTGCCCGAACCGCATTTCGGACGTGGCTGGTGGTTTGATGTGACCGCGCAAGGCGGGCGTGTGGCGAAAAACGTGAGGCGCGAAAGGCATGTGCGTTTTATGGCCGTTTCCGTGCGGTGCGACCAGAGGGGAATTGAGTTTTTTCGTAACGTTTGACGTGGCGCTTCTGTGGTGTTGGATGCCGCGAATCGCATTGCGGTCGATAGGGCGCGGCTTTATACGAATTTGAGCGATGTCCCGAAAAGGGACCGGAGAGGTGTTTCGCCGCGCGTTGACCCAAACAGGGAACGGCCGAGCGAAATCGTGATGAGCGCCCAAGTGGGCGGCCTTTCTGTCATGGAAACGAGAAAGGATCAGCGATGCGATTTTCAGTCTTTTTGGCAGGGTTGTTTTTGGCCTCGGGCGCGCAGGCGCATGTGGGTCATTTGGGCGAATTGGCAGGCCATGACCATTGGGTTGCGGCAGGGGCCATCGGGGCTGCGATTGCGCTGGCAGGGTGGAATATCCTGAAGGGCAAGAAAGACAAGGAAGAAGCTGAAGTTGAAGCCGAGGCCGAAGAAGAGTTGCAGGAGGCTTGATCCATGGCGGATGAAAAAATTGGTGTGATGATTTGCGGACACGGCTCGCGGTCCCAAGCGGCGGTAGATCAGTTTTCGGTTCTGGCCGAAAAGCTGCCTGCGATGTTGCCTGATTGGCCTGTGGAATACGGGTATCTGGAATTTGCCAACCCTGTGATCCGCGATGGTTTGGACAGTTTGCGCGAGCAAGGCTGCACCAAGATTTTGGCGGTGCCTGGCATGTTGTTTGCAGCGATGCATTCTAAGAATGATATCCCGACAGTGCTGAACACCTATGCCGCGAAGCACGGTATTGAAGTGTCGTATGGGCGTGAGCTGGGTGTAGACCCGAAGATGATTAAAGCCGCAGGGGCGCGGGTGCAGGCGGCGGTGGACGCTGCAAATGCAGAGCATGGTGAGTTGGCCCTGCATGAGACTGCGTTGGTGGTAATTGGGCGCGGCGCGTCTGATCCTGATGCGAATTCGAATGTTAGCAAAATTGCGCGGATGCTGTGGGAAGGCATGGGCTTTGGCTGGGCCGAGGTTGGTTATTCTGGTGTCACGTTCCCATTGGTAGAGCCGTGTTTGGATCACGTAGCAAAGCTGGGATACAAGCGGGTGATTGTGTTCCCGTATTTCCTGTTCACAGGTATCTTAATTGATCGGATTTATGGGTTCACGGACAAATGTGCCGCGAAATACCCAGAGATTGATTTTGTGAAAGCTGGCTATTTGAACGACCACCAGTTTGTTCTGGAAACATTCGCAGAGCGGGTGAAAGAGCAAATGGGGGCTGTGCCGATTCCGAACTGCGGAACTTGTCGGTATCGTACTCAGGTGTTGGAGATTGAGGGCGCGAAACCGCGAGTGATTTCCCCAGAAGAACGGGGCGGTGGGACGCATATTTCAGAAAGCGATATGCCGCCGCCGACCTGTGTTTTGTGCAAGTATCGGACGCAGGTTTTGGGGTTTGAATCCGAGGTTGGGTCCGTGCAGGAAAGCCACCACCATCACGTGGAAGGACAAGGGGCGTCGGCCCCTGGGGCGACCGTTGAAACTTGTAACTTTTGTACAACGTGGTGCACGGGCGAGTGTCGGTTGCATTTGGACGATCATCATCACCACCATCATCATCACGATCATTCCCATGATCACGACCACGACCATGGCCACGATCATGGGCACAGCCATGACCATGATCACCACCATCATGACCATTCGCATCCTGAATACCCACATGCGAAACACCCGCTTGGCCCTGAAAGCGCGCGCAGCAAGTGACGCGCCCGCTGCCATACGAACGGGTCCCGTCGGAGATTTATGCGCAATCCTTTGCAACGGTGCGGGCTGAGGCGAATTTGGATCGTTTCCCACCCGAAATGGTGCCGATGGTCATTCGTCTGATCCATTCCTGTGGCATGGTGGAAATTGCGGATCGTCTGGCGTTTTCTGAGGGTGCGTTTGCGGCAGGGGCCGCGGCGCTCAAGGCGGGGAAACCTGTTCTGTGTGATTGTGAAATGGT
>CAYWIR010000334.1:0-3364 GCA_964458375.1 uncultured Neptunicoccus sp. | reverse complement strand
GTGCTGGGCGATCTGCGTCTGGGCGCGGCTGGCTGGGCGTGACCCCTAGGAATGCGTATCTGGCCACAGATATTCGCCAAACTCCTGTGCTGCCTGGTTGGGTTATGTTGTTGCTGGTGGCGGGGTTGATGGTTGCGGCTTGGCGCTGGGAAGGGCGTTAGGGGTGTGTTTCGCGAAGGGCTGCTGACTGCGTGTGGTTGAGTCGGACGAATCGTTGAACTTCAAAAGTAGTGTGCTACTAGATATAGTGTAATACGAAGCCTGCCTTAAGAATTGTGACTACATTATGATGCTGAAGCCACCCTCCGCCGTTGTGATATTGGGTTTTGTTGGGGTGAGTTTGGTTGCCTGTTCTGATGCGACTGTGGTGGATCAGGTTGTTGTGCAAACTGAAGAACGTCAGTTGCAGGCAAATTTTGATTGTCAGTATGAGTTGGGTTTGGATGCGCCAGAGGCGATCCAATCGGTGCCTTTGAAAGATGGGCGTGTGGTTGTGTCTACGGTGAATGCGGCGGGTTTGTCGCGCGCACAGGCGCGGGCGGTGAACCAATGTGCGCAAGCAAAACTGCTGAACCCTGCAACGGTGTATCACACGGCTGTAGATGTCATTCCGTCCCCGCAATCACTGCAGGTGCAGCAATCGGTGGTTCGCAAGCTCGATCTGCCAGGATGCCGCAAAGGGGCAGGCGTGATGCAAGGTGGCGTGGGCATTTGCCCCGGTTATTAAAGCCCTAGTCGTTTGCGAGCGCGAGGCGTGTGCGAGAACTAAATTCCCGTCTGTAGATCAATGTGAGTGTGACGAGTGTGGCCACGATCAAGGGGAGCGCACCGATCAGCCATGTGAGTGCAGCGATGGTGAAATAGACCGAGCGCATGCCACGGTTAAAGCTGCGTGCGGCGTGATTGGCGATTTCAGCGGCTTTGCCAGCGGTGGGGTAGGCGGTTTCGTCTTTGGCGTCGTTGGGCGTTGAGGCCATGACAATGGCGCAATAGCCAAACAGGCGTAGCGACCAGACGAATTTCAGAAAGCCGTTTGCCAAGAGTGCCATGAGCAGGAGGATTTTCACCTCCCAGACGATTTTGGGGGCAACGGGTGTGTTCGACAAATCGCTGGCGAACATTGTCAGTTGATCGGCCCCGCCAAGCAGGGCAACGCAGCCACCGATTGCAATCATGCAAGACGAGGCAAAGAAGGTTGCCCCTTGGCGCATGATGGCAAGGACGGAGGCGTCAAAGATGCGTGGTGTGCGGGTGACCATCTGTGCCATCCAGCGTTCGCGGTAGCTTTCCATTAGCATGTGGGTCGATGGTTTCACCGCCCCTGTGCGTTCAATGAGTGTTGTGCTGCCGAGCCATGCAAGCATCAAGGCCGCCACTGCCAGTGCGTCGAGCAGGGTAAAATGGTCAAACAGGTCTGGTGGTACAAAGGACATGGGGCAGGTTTAGCCCAAGTGATTGGCTGTGTCAGGGCATATAATCATTGTATTTCCGCAAATTGGTAATAATATCTTACCAAATCCAAAAAAGTGGAGAATCGACATGCAGATGCCCGTCCCAGATGCTCGTATTTTGAGCCGCAAAGCCGAGATTGTGGCGCGGTTGCAAGAGGTGTTGCCTGTGGATGCGGTGATCCATGAGCCACATGAGACACGGGTTTACGAATGCGATGCGCTGACCGCGTATAAGTGCCCGCCTTTGGCGGCTGTGCTGCCCGCGACCACGCAAGAGGTATCTGCGGTGTTGAAGGTGTGTCACGAAATGGGTGTGCCCGTGGTGCCGCGCGGCTCTGGGACGTCGTTGGCTGGTGGGGCGTTACCCACGGCTGACAGTGTCATTTTGGGTGTGGCGCGGTTGAATGACGTGATCGAGACGAATTATGCGGATCGGTATATCCGCGTGCAATCTGGCCGCACAAACCTGAGCGTGACCGGTGCGGTTGAAGACGAAGATTTCTTTTATGCACCTGATCCATCGTCGCAATTGGCCTGCGCCATTGCGGGCAATATTGCGATGAATTCAGGCGGGGCACATTGTTTAAAGTACGGGGTCACGACCAACAACCTGCTGGGTGTGACCATGGTGATGATGGATGGCACGGTGACCGAAATTGGCGGTGGGCATCTGGATTCAGGTGGGCTTGACCTGTTGGGGTTGATTTGTGGCTCTGAGGGGCAGTTGGGCGTGGTGACAGAAGCCACGTTGCGGATTTTGCGCAAACCTGAAGGGGCGCGGCCAGCATTAGTGGGATTTGACAGCAACGAGGTGGCAGGGGCCTGTGTGTCCGACATTATCAAAGCGGGTGTGTTGCCTGTGGCCATTGAATTTATGGATCGACGGGTTTTGGAAGTGGTCGAAAAGCACGCGCGGGCGGGATACCCAGAGTGTGAAGCGGTGTTGATTATTGAGGTGGAAGGATCAGAGGCAGAGATTGATATGCAGTTGGGCCTGATCCGCCAGATTGCGGCCAAGCACAAGCCAGTGGAGTTCCGTGAGAGCAGATCGGAAGAAGAAAGCGCGGCCATTTGGTTGGGGCGTAAGTCCGCGTTCGGGGCCATGGGGCAGATCAACGATTACATGTGTTTGGATGGGACAATCCCTGTGTCCGAGTTGCCTTATGTGTTGAAACGGATTGGCGATTTGTCGGATCAATATGGGTTGGGCGTGGGCAATGTGTTTCATGCGGGCGATGGTAATATGCATCCGCTGATCCTGTTTGATGCCAACAAAGAGGGTGATCTGGAACTGTGTGAGGCCATGGGGGCGGAGATCCTGAAGCTGTGCGTTGAAGTGGGGGGATGTTTGACGGGCGAGCATGGGGTCGGCGTTGAAAAGCGTGATTTGATGCATTCGCAGTTTGAAGCGGTGGATATGGAGGCGCAGTTGCGGGTGAAGGATGTGTTTGACCCCAACTGGTTGTTGAACCCGTCAAAAGTGTTTCCGCTCGGCGTGACCGAAGCGCGGCGCAGTGCGGTGGAATAAGCGGTGCGCGGGCGCGCAGTCCTACGATTGATTGGGGTTTCACCCCAAACCCCAAGGTATTTTGTGGAACATTGAAGATGATGAGACCTGAGAGTGAAGCGGCGTTGAGCGAGGTGGTGCGGGGGGCCAAGGGGCCTTTGCGTATTGTTGGGGGTGGGACGCGGCCTGTGGGACGATCTACGGGTGAGGTTTTGTCCACGGCTGGGTTGTCGGGGATATCTTTGTATGAGCCCGGGGCGTTGACGATTGTTGCTGCGGCAGGGACGCCGTTGTGTGAGCTTGAAGAAGCCTTGGCGGCGGAGAACCAACGTCTGCCCTTTGAGCCGATGTTGGCGAATGCGATTTTGGGGACGGAGGGTGTTTCAACGATTGGTGGGGTTGTGGC
>CAYWIR010000333.1:0-3389 GCA_964458375.1 uncultured Neptunicoccus sp. | reverse complement strand
CAAAACGCTGAAACCAGTGCCATGATCGACACAGTGCATTTCATTAACCGCGCACAACAGCTTTATGGCTATGACAACTTCATCTGTGACACCTCAGGCTCCATGGTAGAGGTGATCAACGCCGACAGCCCCGCCGACCCCGTGATGACAGAACTCTCTGAACATGTTCTGCCCGTCTGGATCGAAGGCTCTGATGCCCATGTCGAAGAACTCGTCAAACGCTTCGCCAAAGCACCAAAACCAATGTACTACCAGCCCGCGTTCCTCGAACAGCTTTGGTCGGAATACCTCGCCAACAATGCGCTCACTGAACCCGATGTGGACCCCGATGACTTTATCCTGTGGGGCTATCGAATGCTCTTGGACCATCGCCTCCCCCGCTACCGCAAAATCGCGGAACGCTGGGGTGTCACGGTTCAGGCTGACGACATGGCGAAGGTCCAAACTCACGATGATTTCAACGATCTTATCGCCCGCACGCTTGCCTGATCGCACCAGCTTACTTACGTGAATCCCTATGCCTATTAAATTGCCCAACGATCTGCCCGCTTTTGATGTCCTTCAATCCGAAGGCGTGTCGGTCATGTCCGAAGACCAAGCAGCCCGCCAAGATATCCGCCCGCTACAAATCGGTCTGCTGAACCTGATGCCGAAAAAAATCGCGACAGAAACGCAATTCGCGCGTCTGATCGGTGCAACCCCCTTGCAGATCGACCTCACTCTGATCCGCATGACGGAACACCAATCAAAAAACACCTCCGCCGATCACATGGACGAATTTTACACCTCCTTCCAAGACATCAAGGAGCGCAAATTCGACGGGCTGGTCATCACAGGGGCCCCCATCGAACATCTCGATTTCCCTGATGTCAGTTATTGGGACGAAATGACCGAAGTGATGGATTGGACCCAAACCAACGTGCATTCCACATTTGGCGTGTGTTGGGGCGGTATGGCCATGATCAACCACTTCCACGGTGTCGAAAAACACATGCTAGAAGCAAAGGCCTTTGGCTGTTTCCGCCACAAACGCATGAGCCAAGACAGCCCCTACTTAAGGGGGTTTTCCGACGACATGGTGATCCCTGTGTCCCGCTGGACAGAAGTGCGCCAAAACGAGCTTGATACAGCAGACCTTAAAACCCTGCTGGCCTCAGATCAAACTGGCCCGTGTCTTGTGCAAGACGACGCGCACCGTGCGCTTTATGTGTTCAACCACTTCGAATACGACCGCGACACGCTGAAACAGGAATACGATCGTGATGTGGAAAACGGCACGCCCATCAACGTGCCAGACAACTACTATCCAAACGATGACCCCAGCCAAACGCCGCAAAACCGGTGGCGCAGCCACGGCCATCTTCTCTATGGCAACTGGATCAACGAAATTTACCAAACGACAAATTTTGACCTCTCCAAAATTGGTACGCAACAATGATCAAAAAAATCGTCATAACCGCAGGTCTTGGCCTTGCCCTAATTACAGGAACAGCCGCTTGGAAAAGCAGCCGCAACGACGCCGCCGCCGAACGCGACTACCCACCCCTTGGTGAGTTTGTCACCATTGAAGGCACCCGCGTTCATTACGTGATCGAAGGCAGCGGCCCGCCCATCGTGCTTATTCACGGCGCGGGTGGCAACGTGCGCGACTTTACCTTTGAACTGACAGGTAAACTGGCCAAAACCCACACCGTCATCGCCTTTGATCGCCCCGGTCACGGCTACACCGACACACTGCATGATCGTGGTGAAAGCCCCGCAGAACAGGCCGCGCTCTTACAGGCCGCAACCAATGCCCTTGGCTATTCCTCCGTTATCGTCGCTGGCTACTCTTTTGGCGGTGGCGTGGCGCTCGCGTGGGCGCTCGACTTTCCACAGACAACGGACGGGTTGCTCCTGATGAACGCAGTGTCAAACCCTTGGGTCTTACCTCCCTCTAAGCTTTATGAAATGGCCGCAGGTGATATCACGGGGCCGATCATGGCCACCTCGCTATCCGCCTTTGCGCCCCAATCCATGGTCGAAGACACGATGCAGTCGATCTTTGCCCCCCAACCCACGCCCGAGGGCTATCTTGATTACATCGGCGTGGGTCTAACTTTGCGCAAAACCACCCTGCGGGCCAATGGCAAACAGGTGCACGGCCTGCTCCCCCATATCGAAGAGCAATCGCTCCGCTACCCCGAACTCACCATGCCCGTGGAAATCATCCATGGGGCAGATGACGTCACAATCCCCGCCAGTGTTCATGCCGATGTGCTTGCCAAACAACTGCCAAAGGCAACCTATACCCGCGTGCCAAATGTGGGCCATTCCGTGCACCACTACGGCCATGATGAAATCATGGCGGCCGTGGCTCGCATCACGCAAACGCTCAAATAACCTGACCTAACGCAACATTCGTTAACGCCAGAAAAAAACACACTACCCATACCTACAGGACCCCTGTTTCTGGGTAGTTTGCTTTTTTCTGAAATCGGGTTTTGGCGCCAAACCTTACCCCACCGTTCGCCCGTTGCGCGGCCCCCATTTCCACGCCATACTTTGCCCAACACATAAGGGGACACCAATGGCCAATTCCAAACCATTTGAAGGCGCAATCACACAATTCTTCGAACAGGACGCACCCGCAGACCTGCGCGATGCCATCAAAAATGCGAAGAAAAACAAACCCCTCTCCGCGTCTTATCCGTATGACAAACGCATGGACAAAGACGAATACGAAGACACGCTTCAAAATCTCCAAGTGGAACTGGTTAAGATGCAGTCGTGGGTCGCAGAAACAGGCGCACGCATCGCCGTGGTCTTTGAAGGCCGCGATGCAGCAGGCAAAGGCGGCACCATCAAACGGGTCCGCGAATACCTCAACCCACGCATCGCAAAAACCGTCGCCCTGTCAAAACCCACCGATGACGAACGCAGCCAATGGTATTTCCAGCGCTACATCAAACACTTACCAAGCGGCGGCCAAATAGCCCTGTTTGATCGCAGCTGGTACAATCGTGGCGTGGTCGAAAAGGTCTTTGGCTTTTGCAGCGATGAACAGCGGGCGCAATTCTTCAACCAAGTGAACGACTTTGAACGCATGTTGGTCGATGACAACATTATCCTCACCAAACTTTGGCTCACCGTGGGGCGGGCCGAACAACTGCGCCGCTTTCTGGACCGCGAAAGCGACCGCCTGAAGCAATGGAAACTGTCTGGCATCGACGTCAAAGGGCTTTATAAATGGGACGAATACACCGCCGCCATCCAAGAAACACACACCCAATCCAACAGCGACCACGCGCCGTGGCATGTGATCCGATCCGATGACAAACGCCGCGCCCGCATTGCAGGCATCCGCACAATCCTTGGCCAAATTCCCTATGAAGGCAAAGACACCGATG
>CAYWIR010000332.1:0-3408 GCA_964458375.1 uncultured Neptunicoccus sp. | reverse complement strand
GTCCACTCCAAATCCGAATTTGCAGGTATTCATGGGCAAGCCCTTCAACCTCTGCGCTGGCAGGGGCCAATTGGAAAGCCGCCCAGAAAATCGGAACTTGTAACACCAACAACACCGCACCCGCCGCGAACCCGATCATCAGGCCACGCACCAACAACGCACAGACCTCGCCTTGATCCCGCGCACCCAACGCCTGCGCCGTCAGCCCAGCGGTCCCCATCCGCAGAAATCCAAACACCCAATAAATTGCGGTCAGAATAATCGCACCAATGCCCACGGCACCAATGGGGGCGGCCAATCCCATCTGACCCACCACACCCGTATCAACGGCACCAAGGATCGGCACCGTTGCGTTGGATATGACAATAGGAACGGCCACGTTCAGTACGCGGCGATGGGTCAAAGCCCCTTTTGGCGCAGCCGCGCTAGGCATCCACGTTTAATTGGGGCATCAAGAAATGCCCCGTCGCCTGCGCGTACAGCTTTTCTCGGTTGTCTTGCCACGCCTCCACATGCACGGATGCGTATCGCCGCCCAGATCGGTTCACCCGTGCGCGGGCATAACAATCGCGCGGCAAACCAGATCGCAGATAATCCACGGTAAAATCAATGGTCTTGGGCAGGCGCAAATACCCCGACGCCTGAACCGCAGCCACATCCATGCTTTCGTCTTCCAATGGCCCCCAGGCCCGTTGCCACGCCAATTCGATCAACGCCGCAATCTCTAGGAATGACGCTGTCGCCCCACCATGGATCGCAGGCAACACAGGGTTACCAATAATCTTAGGATCAAACGCCATCACCGCTGTCAGCTCGTCACCACGCCGATCAAAACTCACGCCCATAAATTGAATATAAGGCACGCTGTCCACCAATGCTTTCAACGCCCCATCGCGCCGCTCTTTCACCACCTGTAAGGGTTCTGGCCGCTTCATGATGCACCTCCCTGAAACCGCGCAAATGTAAACGCACCCGTTGCACTGGCAACGGGATTGTCGCGGTCCCCATCGTGGGCAAAGGCCCGTACAAATGCCACTGTGCGCGTGGCGCGGTACACTTCTGCCTCTGCGATAATCTTCTCTCCCACGTTGGCAGGCCGCATGTAATCAATACGCAGATCAATCGTCGCCGTTGGCTTGCCACTTTCAGGATGCAGCGACACCGCCAACCCACAACAGGTGTCCAATAACGCTGAAACCGCGCCACCATGGACAACCCCCGTTTCAGGATCACCCACGATTCGCGCATCATAAGGCATCGACATAATCGCCTTGGACACATCCATCCCTTCCAGCTTAATATCCAGCGCCGCACAAAACGGCAGCGCCTTGGTAAACTGTTCTGCAATCTTTTCCCGCTGCTCTTGGGATATCTTATTCATACTGCGCCGCGCCCTAAATTCATCTTCATTGCTCCAATCAATAGGGACCATTTGCCTACAGGCACAACCCCCAACGCCCCGCTTTTCGCGCATTTCACCGCGTTCTTGCACTGCAGGCATTCACGGTTATACACCATTTTTGTTTTGCTCTGCGAAACGCTGTTTCATATTGCAAACCTAGACGGGTTTGTTAGGCTATGCCGAAATCGACACAAATCACGGAATGCACGGAATGCCCGGCGACCGCCTAACCCTCAAAGAAATGTGCTCCAAGTTCGACGTCACAACGCGAACTTTGCGCTATTATGAATACATCGAACTGCTGTTTCCCGAAAAAGAAGGACGCACGCGGTACTATGGCCCAACAGAATTTGCACGTATGGAACTGATCCTTCGTGGCAAACGTTGGGGCTTCTCTCTTGAAGAAATTCGCCAATGGCTCGAAATGTACGACAAAGTAGACAATTCAGCCCAGCTCGAAACGCTTCTGAAAATGGCAGAACGCCAACTGGTCGCGCTCGAATCGCAGCACACAGCGCTCGGCGAAACACTGGTAGAGCTGCGCGACATGCGCAATCGAACCAAGACTCGCATAAAAAACGCAAAAAAATAGCAGCAAAATCCCCCTGATTTTCTGGGGTTTTCCTCGTTACGTCACGTCGCTTTACGTCAACGTCATGGTCATCGGCTTGAAAAACGTTAAGTTGACGTTCACGTAAGCGTCAGTTTGATAACATCCTGTGAACGAGGTACACCATGACCGAAGACCGCAAGACCATTCGCCAAATGTGCGAAGAATTTGACGTAACTCCGCGCACACTGCGCTTCTACGAAGCCAAAGAATTGATCTCGCCCCTGCGCGAAGGTCAAAAGCGCCTGTATGGCAAACGATCTCAGGCCCGCCTGAAATTGATCCTACAAGGCAAACGCTTTGGTTTCTCTCTCGAAGAAATCCGCCAGTTGCTCGACCTTTACTATATCGGCGATCAACGGCGCACCCAAATGACCAAGACCTATGATCTTGCTGTGGAACGGCTGTCCGCCATGAAACAGCAGCGCGCAGAATTGGACACCACCATCGCCGAGTTTGAAAAACAACTGCAATGGGGCGCCAATTTCATCGCCGATCTGACAGCCAAAGAGGCGGCAGAATAACCGCCTCTCCCCAAGCCCCAACCCAATACCCCAAGGAGCCATCACATGCCTACATACGCCGCCCCCACCAAAGACATGGCCTTCGTCCTGCACGATCTGCTCGGTATCGAAAAATCATCTGTGCCAGGGTACGATGACCTTACGCCTGATTTCACATCAGCAATTCTAGAAGAAGCAGCCAAAATCCACCAAGACGTCATCGCCCCTTTGAACGTGGTTGGCGACAAAGAAGGCTGCACACTTGAAAACGGCGTTGTGCGCACGCCAACAGGCTTCAAAGCCGCCTTTGACCAGTTCCGCGAAGGCGGCTGGACAGGTATCGCTTGCGAAGAAGAGTTCGGCGGCCAAGGCATGCCATACCTGATGGGGACAACCATCGGCGAAATGACATCTGCTGCAAACCAAGCCTTTGCCATGTACGGCGGTCTAACAAACGGTGCATATGCGTCGATCTTGGCGCACGGCAGCCAAGACCAAAAAGAAAAATACCTCCCAAACATGGCCTCCTGCAAATGGACGGGCACCATGAACCTAACAGAACCACACTGCGGCACTGATCTGGGCATGATGCGCACCAAAGCAGACCCACAAGCAGACGGCTCTTACAAAATCTCTGGCCAGAAAATCTTTATCTCAGCTGGCGAACACGACATGGCGGACAACATCATCCATCTGGTGTTGGCAAAAATCAAAGACGGCCCAGAAGGCATCAAAGGTGTCTCACTCTTTATCGTCCCAAAATTCATGGTGAACGAAGACGGCTCTGAAGGCATGCGCAACGGCGTTTCCTGTGGCGCCCTCGAAGAAAAAATGGGCATCCACGGCAACTCGACCTGTGTGATGAACTATGACGAGGCCACAGGCTACCTGCT
>CAYWIR010000331.1:0-3430 GCA_964458375.1 uncultured Neptunicoccus sp. | reverse complement strand
CGCAAACATCGCCTCGATCAGCTGTTCTGGCGGCGAAGCCTCCCTTGCCGCCGACACCGCTGTTGGCCATGCAGTCACGTTTCCCCCACTCACATCGACCCAGAAGAAAAACCTACGCACAGCGCTCGGCCCCATGGTCGCCCTCGCCAATCCGCTCGACTATCACACCTACATCTGGCGCGACACCAACGCGATGACAACCGCATGGGCCGCCATGATGGAACCGCACCTTGCCCTGACCCTGCTGGTGGTGGATTTCCCCCGCGCAGACCGCTGTTCTGATGCGGATTGGGACTGCGCGATTGAGGCCGCAGGCCGTGCCAAAGCACAAACAGGCGCAAACGTTGCAATGGTCACCACCCTGCCCGAAAATCTCTCAGAACCCATTGCAGAACGCCTAACCGCGCTAGGAGTTGTCCCCCTCCTCGGCCTGTCAGAAGCCATCGAAACGGTCGAAGCAGCCTCCCAATTCAGCGCATCAAAGCCAGACCCAATCCTGCTGCCAACACATTCACTAAACCCGCAAACTCTGTCCGAGGCCGCCGCCAAATTGGCCCTATCAGACCACGGCCTGCGCATCCCAAAATCCGCACAAGCAAACTCTCCAGATCAGGCTTCGGACCTCGCCGCAACCATTGGCTTTCCTGTCGTGCTCAAAGGCGAAGGCATCGCCCATAAATCCGAAGCAGGCGCCGTGGCCCTTAACCTTCACACAAAAGACGCCGTAAAATCCGCCGCGTCTCAGATGCCCTGCGATACATTTCTCGTAGAAGAAATGCTCACAGGGGGCGTTGCCGAACTTCTGATCGGTGTCGTCAAAGACCCCGCCCACGGCTTTGTCCTCACCCTTGGTGCGGGCGGCACGCTGACCGAACTTCTAAATGACAGCGCATCCATGCTGATCCCAGCCACGCGCAACGATATGGAAGCCGCGCTTCACTCGCTTAAATCTGCCAAACTCTTGAACGGATTTCGCGGCGCGGCTGCGGCTGACATTCCTTCAATTTTAAACGCTATTGAAGCAATCCAAAACTACGTCCTTGCGAACGCCGAAGGGTTGGAGGAAGTTGAAGTAAACCCACTCATCTGCACCCCAACAGATGCCATCGCAGCAGACGCCCTGATACGGAGAGACCCATGACAAACCCAATTAAAACCCACCGCGAAGGTGGAATTTTGCAGGTCACGCTCGACCGCCCCAAAGCGAATGCCATTGATTTGGAAACAAGCAAAATAATGGGCGATGTTTTTGCCGATTTCCGCGACGACCCTAATCTGCGGGTTGCGATCATCACGGGTGGTGGCGACAAATTCTTCTGCCCGGGCTGGGATCTAAAGGCCGCAGCGGATGGGGACGAGGTAGATGGCGACTATGGCGTTGGCGGCTTTGGCGGCTTGCAAGAACTGCGCGGCATGAACAAACCAGTCATCGCGGCCGTGAACGGGATTTGTTGTGGGGGCGGGCTCGAACTTGCCTTGTCTGCCGATATCATTCTGGCTGCGGACCATGCATCCTTTGCACTGCCTGAAATTCGTTCAGGCACTGTTGCCGATGCCGCCAGTGTGAAAATGCCAAAACGCATCCCCTACCACATCGCCATGGAAATGCTGCTCACAGGACGCTGGCTCGATGTAGAAGAGGCGCACCGCTGGGGCTTTGTAAACCAAATCCACCCCGCTGCTGACCTAATGGAAAAAGCCTGGGATATGGCCCGCCTGTTGGAAAGCGGCCCGCCCTTGGTTTATGCCGCGATCAAAGAAATCGTGCGCGATTCCGAAGACAGCAAGTTCCAAGACGCCATGAACCGCATCACGCAACGCCAACTGCAATCCGTAGATGTTCTCTACGCATCCGAGGATCAACTAGAGGGCGCCAAAGCCTTTGCCGAAGGGCGCGACCCAGTGTGGAAAGGGCGCTAGCCCTAATCCTGCAACGACCCTTTGAACATCGTCATAAACGGCGAAAACAAATACTGTGCAAACGTGATCCTGCGCCCTTCTAGGGAAACGCTCACAGGCATGTCTGTGGCCAGATGCAAATCCCCGTTCATCGCGGATACAACCTTGGCCATATCCTCTGCCAAAATCTTGGCCCGTGCAGGATAGCCCAGAACAGTCCCGTCCTTGTCCCGCTTCCCATCTGGCGAGATAGAGGTCAATTCGATCCGCACCTTGGGTAAATTTCGCTGTGGCAAAGCAGGGATCGTCAAAGACCCTTCCATCCCAGCGCGCACCTGATCTATCGCTTGCGTGGGTATCGTGAATGTCACGCTCGGGTCTTTCAACGGTTGCGACAGCGTCAACAACGTTGTCCCACGCGGCGCATACATGCGCTCCGTATCAAAGCCGAGCAAGACCACCACCCCATTGATGGGGGAATGCACAATCGCACTGTCAATTTCTGACTGAAGATTGACCATCTGCCGTTCCAATTGCGGCAATCGGTCGGCATTGGATTTCAACTGATTAAACAATGTCACCCGATGTTGTGCGCGCAGGTTCTGCACACTGACCTCGGCTTGGGCAGCTTGATCGCGCAACTGGATCAATTCCGACATTTGCGCATTTATTTGCGATTGCACGCTCAACATCAGGTCCGTTTGCCCCTCTGACTGCGCCGCTGCCAAAACACCCTTTTCAACCAGCGCAGCCATCTGATCCGAACGGTGGCGCAATGCACTGACCCGTTGTCGCAAAACCTCAATTCCGGTTTCAATGGAATTTGCCCGATCCTGTGCCGCCCTGGCCGATGAAACCGCAGCCCTGATTTCTGCATCCAATTGGCGCTGCATATCACGATACCGCTGCGTAACCGCCACATCCGGTTCAATCGCCAACGGCTCACGCGCAGCCAATCCAAGCGTCTTGCGCACCACCGCATTTTCCGATCGCAGGCGGTGCACTTGCGCTTCTATGATCGACAGGTTCTTACGCTGCACGCGGACATCCAGCTCAAACATCACCTGTCCCACTTCCACAACCGACTGGTGTTGCACCATCACCTTGGCAATATGCCCCCCAAATGGATGCTGCACATCATAACTCGGTGCCGATGACGCAAGCGTGCCGTTTGCGCGGATTGTCGTTGCCAGCGGTGCCATTCCCGCCCAACAGCCCAACAAGATCAGCGCACCAAACAGAACACAGCTCGCCACAAACAAAGGACGCGTGATTGATTTGGGTAGATTGGTGTCTATCGGGGTATCCGCCATCAATGGGGCCTCAACTCTTTGCCCTGCGACTTGTCACTCGACAAGACGGCAGAAAACAGCGACGCATCCTCCACGTTTTCAACGCTCAACGCATCCGCCATTTGCGCAACCACAGCCAAGGCAATCTCGTCTGATGGCAGGTCCAACATGCTGACCTCTGGATGTTCAATCAAAGACCGAATTTTCGGCATTTTATCAGCAGCCTGAGTTGGCCTTTC
>CAYWIR010000330.1:0-3434 GCA_964458375.1 uncultured Neptunicoccus sp. | reverse complement strand
CCTATACCTTCCAAATCACCAGCGTCTTTCCTGGCTTGCCGGTGCGCGAAAACGTTAACCTCGCCGCACGCCGCCAGCTTGGCGCAAACAAACGCGCCGTTGCGGCCAAAACGGACGAAGTGCTGGAACGGCTCAACATCACCGACCGCGCCGACCAACTCGCTGGCGATCTGTCTTATGGGCATCAACGCATTTTGGAAATCGGCATGGGATTGGCCCAAGATCCCCGCCTCTTCATCCTTGACGAACCCACACAAGGGCTCGCGGAATCCGAGGTTGAGGATTTCAACCAACTGATCAAATCCATGGACGCAGAAACCACCATCCTGCTGATCGAGCACAATATGAACGTCGTTATGGCGGTGGCCGAATACATCACCGTGTTGGATCAAGGCATGGTGTTGGCGAACGGCACCCCCGAAGAAATCCGCGCAAATGCCGCTGTGCAAGAAGCCTATTTGGGGACGGGTCATGGATAGATCGCAGCTTTCAAAACCTACCGCTCATACAGCAGGCCGAACCGTGCCCAACCTCGCCTCGGCAGGCCATATCCTCATCACTTTTGACCAAGATCACAGCCATGCTTAACCTCTCAAACATCCAGTCAGGCTACGGCGCGGTCCAAGTGCTCTTTGACCTCTCGCTCACCGCGAACGCAGGCGAAATCACCTGCATTATGGGACGAAACGGGGCTGGCAAAACCACCACGCTGAAAACCATCATGGGCCTATTGCCCCTTACATCTGGCAAAATCACGCTCAACGACACCGATCTCGCCCAGATTCCCCCCCATAAAATCTCGCAAAGCGGCATCGCTTATGTCCCACAGGGCCGCCGCCTGTTCTCTGAGCTTTCGGTGGCGCAAAACCTCGATGTTGGCTTGCTGCACACATCCAACAAATCCGACACCCTTGAAGAAATGCTCACGCTGTTCCCCCGCCTGCGCGATCGACTGAAACAACAGGCCGACACCCTGTCAGGTGGCGAACAGCAAATGCTTGCCATGGCCCGCGCGCTCGCGATCAAACCTTCTGTCCTTTTGCTGGATGAACCGACCGAGGGCCTCCAGCCCTCCATGATCGACCTCATCCGCGACGTTGTTCTGAAGATGAAAGCACAAAACCTCGCTGTGATCCTTGTGGAACAGCGCGTCGATGCCGTCCTAAATATCGCCGATCAAGTTGTTTTTGTCGAAAATGGCCGTAGTCTGGAAACCACCGATACCGCCGCACTGCGCGACGAACCAGAAAAGCTACACCGCTATTTAGGAGTGTAAAATGCTCGCCAGAACCACCCTTGTTGTCTTCACAGTTCTGCTCTTTGGCGCAACACTGACGGGGTTTGCACAAATCGCAGCCCAAACCACCAAGGCGAGCGCGAACACCAATAAACCAAGCGAAACACCCAAACCAAAACTGCCTGCCCGCGTGGTTTTTGATATCCCCGATGAAACCGTGGACGCCACAGACGGCCCCAACATCAAACGGCTCAGCATCTATGACCCAACCCCCGAACAGATCCGCGACATGGCCCTTCTCGACGCAATCAAAGCCGACGTGATCAAAGGCCACGCCGCCCGTGACGCAGACGACAACGCCGCGGCCCTTGGCCACTATCAATCCGCGCTCAGATCGCTCGAAGACACGATGCTTGATATCAACAGCTACGATTTGCGCTTTGGCATTGCCATGGTCGCGCCTGCCATTGCTGAAACCTACGCGGCGCTCAACGATGCACGGGCCAAACCCGCAACTCAACTGATTGATCGCTGGGCAAAATGCGGCCTCATGGCAACCGCTGAACCGTCCAAAGCCCATTTTGACCCCAACACATGCAGCGATATCCTCGCTTTCGATCTGTTCCGCAACACTGGAGACTAAAATGTCCAAAACCGTCATCAAAAACATCGGTCTGATGCTCTCTGGCAAAATCGAAGCCCCCATCGCAGACGCAGATTGCATCATCGCTGTGGACGGTAAGATCACGGAAATCGGCTATGGCAAAGATATGGACATCGACCAAGCCGACACCATGATCGACGCCAAAGGGGTCACCTGCGCGCCGGGCCTCATCGACAGCCACATCCACCCCGTAGTGGGCGACTACACACCGCGCCAACAGCAATTGAACTGGATCGACAGCACGCTCAACGGCGGCGTCACCACCCTTATTTCCGCAGGCGAAGTCCACATGCCGGGCCGCCCCAAAGACATTGTCGGGCTCAAGGCCATGGCGATTGCGTCCCAACGCTGGTACGAAAACTTCCGCCCGTCAGGCATGAAAGTCCACGCAGGCGCACCCGTGATCGAACACGGCATGGTCGAACAAGATTTCAAAGACCTCGCCGATGCAGGCGTCAAACTCCTTGGCGAAGTAGGCCTTGGCACCGTGAAAGACGGCAAAACAGCACGGGAAATGGTCGGCTGGGCGCGCAAATACGGCATCCAATCCACCATCCACACAGGCGGCCCCTCCATTCCGGGTTCTGGCCTCATCGACGCCGATATGGTGCTTGAAACAGACACCGATGTTGTGGGCCACATCAACGGTGGTCATTCCGCCCTGCCCGATGATCAAATCGTCTGCCTTTGCGAAAACTGCACCGCCGCGCTTGAAATCGTCCACAACGGCAACGAACGCGCCGCGCTCCTTACGCTCAACACCGCCCGTGAACTCGGCAAACTCGACCAAGTCATCCTTGGAACCGACGGCCCCGCTGGCTCAGGCGTGCAACCCCTCGGCATCCTGCGCATGGTCGCCATGCTGTCATCCCTCGGCAACGTTGCCGCCGAAACCGCCTTCTGTTTTGCCAACGGCAACACAGGCCGCCGCCGCGAACTCGACACGGGCCTTCTCGAAGTCGGCAAAGCCGCCGATTTCGTCCTCATGGACCAAGCCCAACACGCGCCCGGCAAAAACATCTTGGAATCCATCCAACTCGGCAACTTGCCTGGCGTCGGCATGACCATCATCGACGGCGCAGTCACTTCCACCCGCTCGCGCAACACGCCACCAGCCAACCGTATCCCCGAAGTTGTCGCCTCCCCGACCTAAGGAACACTGTGGCCAAAGAAAACACGTCTTAATTGCCGCCGCGCTCAGATCGTAGGTCGGGCTTCAGCCCGACACCCTATCCGCAGGACGCGACGCCGCCAGCTTCATCACATCCCAGTAACTGCGGCCGATGCGCATATCGTCCCCATAGCCTTTGTCGAGCATCAGTTGATGCAGTCGGGGCAAATGGCGACAGGGCACATGCATAATCAGATGATGTTCCAGATGATAATTCACGTAATAGGGCGCCAGAAACAGCCGCATCAACGGCCCCGCTCGTGTGGTGCGGACGTTGCGCAGCGGATCGCCTGAAAATTCCACGACACCATGCTCGGCAATGTTGCGCACCCGCAGAACCAGTTGAAACCACGTCAACAAAG
>CAYWIR010000329.1:0-3441 GCA_964458375.1 uncultured Neptunicoccus sp. | reverse complement strand
TTGAGCCTGAAAGACCTGTTCTAGGGCGTGTCGTCGAAAGCCCCCATTTTAGCGTTGAATGCTGTCCGTTTCCGTTGGCCGGGGCGGACGGGGTTTGGTTTGTCGATCCCAGAGTTCTCGCTCGATGCAGGGGAGAAAGTCCTGCTGTTGGGGGAGAGTGGGTCGGGCAAGTCCACGCTGTTGTCGTTGATCTGTGGCACCATGTTGGCCGATGAGGGCGCTGTGCATGTTGCAGGGACTGATTTGGCGCAATTGTCTGGTGGGCAGCGGGATCGGTTTCGAGCAGAAACCGTTGGCGTCATTTTTCAGCAGTTCAATTTGCTGCCCTTCGGGTCGGTGCGGGACAATATCCTGTTGCCGTTGCGGTTTGCGCCAGATCGTCGGGCCCGTGTTGACCATGCCCAAGAAGAGGCCGCGCGGTTATGCGCTGCTCTGGGATTGCCAAGCGGACTGATGGGGGCAAAGGCCGCGACCTTGAGCGTTGGGCAACAACAGCGGGTGGCGGTGGCTCGTGCGTTGATCGGTGATCCGCCCTTGGTTTTGGCGGATGAACCCACATCGTCGTTGGATGCAAACAGTCAGGCCAATTTTCTCGATTTGATGTTTCAGCAAGTGAATGCAAATGGCGCGGCTGTGCTGATGGTCAGCCATGACCCGCGCCTTGCAGAGCGGTTCGACCGTGTTGTTGAAATGAAAGACATCGCGCAGAGCGAACGGGTGATGGCATGATTTTACGCCTGTCAATCGCGTCGCTTGTGGCCCGTGCGCTGACGGTGAGCATGACAATCCTTGCGATTGCCCTGTCCGTTGCCTTGTTTCTGGGGGTTGAGAAAGTCCGCACAGGTGCGAAGGCGAGTTTTGCGGATACGATTTCTGGCACCGACCTGATTGTTGGTGCGCGCTCAGGCTCGGTTCAGTTGTTGTTGTATTCGGTGTTTCGTATTGGGAATGCCACCAACAATGTGACGTGGGAAAGCTATCAAGACATCGCCAATCGTAAAGAGGTGGAATGGATCGTTCCCATTTCGCTGGGCGACAGTCACAGGCAGTTTCGCGTTATGGGGACGAGCGTGGCGTTTTTTGAACACTACAAATATCGCCAAGAGCGGTCTTTGGCTTTTGCCGAAGGGGTGATCCTGTCGGACCTGTTTGACACAGTGATTGGGGCCGATGTGGCAACAACGCTGGGGTATCAGGTGGGGGACCCGATTGTGGTGGCCCATGGCCTTGCGTCCTTTACGGAACATAAGGACCAACCGTTTCGGGTGTCTGGTATTCTTGAGAAAACAGGAACGCCTGTTGATCGAACCGTTATTGTCAGTTTGGAAGCGATTGAAGCGATCCACGTAGATTGGCAAAGCGGGGCGCAACGGCCGGGGGCGGCCACGCCCGTTGAAGAAATTCGTAAAATGGAGTTGAAGCCAAAGGCGGTTACGGCGGCATTGGTTGGCGTGTCGAGCCCGTTGCGCACATTTGGATTGCAACGCTCCATCAATGAATACGGGAAAGAGCCGCTGTTAGCGATTTTGCCCGGTGTTGCCTTGCAAGAGCTGTGGGGGATTGTCGGCATTGCAGAAACCGCGCTGTTGGCTGTGTCGGCCATGGTTGTTGTGACAGCCCTGATTGGGATGATGGCGACGATCTTTTCCAATTTGAACGAGCGCCGCAGAGAAATGGCGATTTATCGGGCGATGGGGGCGCGGCCTGTCACGGTGTTGGGGTTGCTGGTGCTGGAGGCCGTTTTGATGGCTGCCGTTGGTGCGGCCTTGGGGGTGGCGTTGTTGTATGTTGGGTTGCTGATTGCCCAACCCATTGTCGATGGGGCGTTTGGCCTGTGGTTGCCGATTGAGGCACCGTCATTGCGGGAAGTTTGGGTGCTGATCTGTGTGGTGGGTGCTAGCGCAATTGTGAGCTTTGTCCCTGCTGTTCGTGCCTACCAACTGTCGCTTGCAGATGGTATGACGGTAAAAACGTAACAGAGGACACCTTCGATGTTCACACGGAGATCAACACTTGCGCTGCTTTCGGCAGGGGCTGTTATGCCGCTGCGAGCCTATGCTGCAACGCCAAGAGTTGTGTCTTGGGATGATCTTATTCCCCCCGGCGTTCCTTATGGGACGATCATTGGGGAAGGGGATTTGGACGAAGTTGCGGACACTTGGGCCCCGATTTACGATGAAAACGCGAAAAAGCTGAACGGGTTACTGGATGGTGTTCTGGTCAAGATACCTGGTTTCATTATTCCGATTAAGCAAAGCCGACGGGGCGTTACGAAATTTATGCTGGTGCCTTATGTGGGGGCGTGCATCCACACGCCGCCGCCACCTGCCAATCAGCTGGTTTTGGTCCGCTCTAAAAAGCCGTGGTCCAATGATTTGCTGTGGGATCCCGTTTGGGTGACAGGCGTCATGCGCACTCAGTTGCAATCCACTGACTTAGGCGAAACTGGGTATGCGATTAAGGCTGTCGCGATGGAAGTGTATGAATGGTAGGCCCTGTGTTGCAACGCCGATCCGTTTTGGTGGGACTGGCTGCGGCTGTGTCGCTGCCATCGGCTAGCTTTGCTGAAGAGGTGGTGGATCTCGTTTGGAGCGATCTGTTGCCCAAAGACGCGCCAATTGTACCGCGCGCCATTGCAGGGATGATCGATCACAGCAGCGAGCCTTTGTCGAGCCAACAGCCACCGTCCAGTGGGCGGCGCAATGATTGGAACGGCAAAATGGTGCGCTTGCCAGGGTTCATCGTGCCCATTGATCAATCGAGCGCAGGTGTTACGGCGTTTATCCTCGCTCCCTATGTAGGGGCTTGTGTGCATGTGCCACCGCCCCCCGCTAATCAGCTTGTCTTTGTGACCTGCGAAACGCCCTATGAAATGTCAGGGATGTTTGAGGCGATCAACGTGACGGGGCTGTTTGGTACGGCGTCGACCTACACCCAATTGGCACAGGTCGGATATGCTTTGACAGCGGATAAGATTGAACCTTATCAGGCTTAAGCGGCGTCAGTGAATATTAAGTGAAACGATTGATCGGGCGTTTAAGATACCAGATCAAATTCTTCTGAATTAAAGCCACCCATTTCCACGATGAAGTGTAAAACCTCTTGAACGCCTTTGCCTTCCCGCAAAGAGCAGAAGACGAAGGGTTTGTCGCCTCGCATACGGGTGCTGTCGCGCTGCATGACGTCGAGTGATGCGCCGACATGGGGGGCGAGATCGGTTTTGTTTATCACCAAAAGGTCGGATTTTGTGATCGCTGGGCCGCCTTTGCGCGGGATTTCTTCGCCTGCGGCGACGTCGATGACATAGAGGGTAAGATCGGCAAGTTCAGGGCTGAAGGTTGCGGAGAGGTTGTCCCCACCGCTTTCGATCAAGACGATTTCGAGGTCGGCGTGACGGTCGCGCATTTCGGCAACCGCTGCCAGATTGATGGACGCATCTTC
>CAYWIR010000328.1:0-3481 GCA_964458375.1 uncultured Neptunicoccus sp. | reverse complement strand
AAAGGCCATTGAAAAGGGCGCCGACGGTCTGATCGCCGTGGCCGCAGGGGCAGGGGGCCACGCTGGCCCACAATCTCCTTTCGCTCTCATCCAAGAAATCCGCGAATGGTTCGAAGGCCCGCTTCTCCTGTCAGGCTCCATTGCCACAGGCAAAGCCGTTCTGGCCGCCCAAGCTATGGGCGCAGACATGGGCTATATCGGATCCCCCTTCATCGCGACAGAAGAAGCGAACGCGATGGAAGGCTACAAAGACGCCATCGTGGACGGATCGGCCGCCGATATCGTCACCTCCAGCCTGTTCACAGGCGTTTCAGGCAACTATCTGCGCCCCTCGATTGAGGCCGCAGGCATGGACCCCGACAATCTGCCATCTGCCGACAGCACGTCGATGAATTTCGCAGAAGGATCAAGCAAACCAAAGGCTTGGAAAGAAATTTGGGGCGCTGGCCAAGGCATCGGTGCGGTAAAATCTGTTGAACCCGCTGGCAAATTGGTGGAGCGGATCGCCTCTGAATACCACGCCGCACTGGCAAAACTCTCTGCGTAAATGGCGGAACTAATTATCATACGACACGGCCAAGCCTCTTTTGGGGCCGCGAATTATGATAAATTGTCAGACCTCGGCCATGCGCAATCCGCTTTGGTGGGGCAGGCGCTGAAAACCCGCAACTGGACCCCAGATCGCATCGTGATCGGCGGCCAAGTGCGTCACCGCGAAACTCTAGAAGGCATGGGTTTCACAAGCGGTGAAATCGAAGTCGACGCAGGTTTCAACGAATATGATTTCCACGATCTTCTGCTGGCGCGTTACGACGGCAATGTGCCTGACCTAATCCTTGGGGATCGTAAAACCCACTTTCGCACCCTGCGTGAAACCGTGTTTGATTGGCAAGCAGGCGGCTTGCCCAATGCCAGTGAAAGCTGGATTGATTTCACCACCCGCATCGAAAACGCGCTTGTAAAAGCCACCCGCGAAGGCGCCGAAAAAGTAATGGTCGTGTCCTCTGGCGGTGTGATCGGCCAAATCACGGCAGACACAGTGGGCGGCCCCGCCAAAATGATGATGACCTTGAATTTGCAAATAAAAAACACGGCCATTAATAAGTTCATCGTGTCGGGTCCGAAGCGGTTCCTACATGAATTTAACGCCACCCCGCATCTGGATACGCCAGAAAACGCGGACAAGCTCACCTACAGTTAGGGGACACAATGACCGACGACACCCAAACCCTAGACGCCCCGCGCGTTGCCGAATACCTCTCGGACAAAATCGATGGGTTCAGCGGCCCGATTGAGGTGGAAAAATTCCAAGTCGGTCAATCAAACCCAACCTTCCTGCTGAAAACCTCGGCGAAAAACTACGTGCTGCGCCGCAAACCCCCGGGGGTTCTGCTTAAATCTGCCCATGCAGTAGATCGCGAATTTCGCGTCCAATCCGCACTCGCAGATACCGATGTGCCCGTCGCCAAGATGCACCACCTTTGCGAAGACGATGATGTGATCGGGTCCATGTTCTATGTCATGGACGCCATTGATGGGCGCAACCACACCCTGCCAACAATGCCCGATGTGGACACTGCGCGCCGTGGTGCGGTCATTGACGAAATGAACCGCGTTCTTGCCGCCCTGCATGATGTAAACATCGACGCAGTTGGCCTGTCTGATTACGGTGCACCTGGCAACTATTACGAACGTCAAATTGGCCGCTGGACCAAGCAATACCGCGCCTCTGAAACCGATGATGTTCCAGCTATGAACGAACTGATGGAACGCCTTGTGGAACAAATGCCCGAAGATGACGGACAACGTACTTTGGTGCATGGGGATTATCGCATCGACAATATGATGTTCGAACACGATGGCCCGAAATGCCTTGCCTTACTTGATTGGGAACTGTCCACCACAGGCCACCCCTACGCCGACCTCGCCGCTGTGATCATGCAATGGCAAATGCCTGCGAATAAAGAGGGCCGCGGGTTCGCTGGCATCGACCGCGCCGAAATCGGTGTCCCAACAGACGCAGAATTTATCGCATCCTACTGCGAACGGCGCGGCATTGGCCCAATTGACAACTTCGGGTTTTACCTTGCCTTCAATTTCTTCCGCATGACTGGCATCATCCAAGGTGTTCTGAAACGTGCGCTCGATGGCAATGCCTCTAATCCCGAACGGGGCATTCAGATGGGCCAATATGTTCCCGTGTTTGCCAACGCGGGCCTCCAAGCCTTGAACAAAGGGTAAAGGCATGAGCAACGTTCATCCGCTTCCTGATCTTGAAGACGACAAAGATCGTAATTTTGTCACCGCTTTGGCGCGTGGGCTTGATGTGTTGCGCTGTTTTCGCCCCCATGAATCCATGCTCAGCAACGCTGAAATTGCATCTCGCACGGGGCTTCCAAAACCCACAGTGTCGCGCTTGCTCCATACGCTGTGCAAACTCGATTATTTGTCGAGCGATGAAACCACTGGCAACTATCGCCTGTCCGCAGGTGTTCTCTCGCTTGGTTTTGGGGTGATTGCTGGCATGGAAATTGCGGACCGCGCAAAGGGCATTCTGCTTGATCTGCGCGATGGCCCCAACAGTTTCATCACCGCCGCCGTGGCTCAGGCCCATATGACCGACGCGATCTACGTGGCGGTAGAGCGCTCCCGCGAAGACATCTCGCTCGCGATCACCATCGGTTCACGCCTTCCGTTGTTTTTCTCGGCGATTGGCCGCGCCATTCTTGTCGCACTTCCAGAAGACAGCCTCGCAGCAGCTTTCGCCTATGGCGCGCAAATACTGCCTGACAGTGTTGAAGCCCAAAAAGACAGCTATGAAACCGCTAAAGCCGAATACGAAGCACACGGGTATTGCACCAGTTTTGGTGATTGGCGCAAAGACGTGAACGGCATCGCAGTTCCCATCAAAACCTTAGATGGGCGCGTGTTCGCGATAAATGTGGGCGGTCCCGCGATCAATATCGAGCAGAAACAGCTTGAAAGCTATTATGCTCCGCGCCTGATTTCTGCCGCCAAGAACCTGAGCCTGCAACCATGACAGACACCAACTCCTTGCTTGAAGACCCCTATGAATATCAAAAACTCATTGGGTTTGATATTGTGGACTGGGCACAAGATCACGCGACATTGCACCTGCCGCTCGCCACAAAACACGGCAACCGTTACGGCATCCCCCACGGTGGCGTACATGCGACCTTGCTTGACACTTGCATGGGTTTTGCAGGCTGTTACACAGGGGACCGCGCCGCGCCGCAACTGGCCATGACCCTGTCCCTCACCGTGCAATATTTGTCCCGCCCGAAAGGCGAAATGTTGATCGCTACAGGCGTTAAAACAGGCGGCGGTCGCAAAACATTCTTTGCCGAAGGAAACATCACCGACGAAACAGGTGAACTCATTGCCAAAGGGACTGGCGTGTTCCGATACCGCTCTTAACGTCTTTCGATCAAGAATATCCGAAGGGTTTTAGAGCAAAACC
>CAYWIR010000327.1:0-3492 GCA_964458375.1 uncultured Neptunicoccus sp. | reverse complement strand
GAAGTGATTGGCACAGAAGTTGAGCGTTGGCGCTACGCAGATTTACGTGACGCTGTGGCACGTACTGCGGGTGGACTTTTGGATCTGGGGTTAAAGGCAGAAGATCGTTTGTTGCTGCGTATTGGCAATGATCCTGCCTTTCCTGTGGTATTTTTGGCGGCGATTTCTGTTGGAATCGTGCCTGTTCCGACGTCAGCGATGCTTACAGAACCCGAAGTCCGACGGATTGTGACAGAGCTGCGCCCTGCGCTCGTCGCCTTTGCGGGAGGATTAGAGCCAATTGCCGACTTGGGGGTGCCTGTTTTGGATAGCCGGGGCGTGGCACAGTTGCGATCCGCTGATCCAGCGATGCCGCTCATGGGGTCACCTGATCGCTTGGCCTATATGATTTACACCTCTGGCACATCGGGGCAACCGCGGGCCGTAATGCATGCCCATCGCGCGATTTGGGCACGACGCATGATGTGGGAGGGTTGGTATGGGCTGCGCCCTGATGATCGTATGTTGCATGCAGGGGCGTTCAATTGGACCTATACCCTTGGAACTGGGCTGATGGACCCTTGGGCCATTGGGGCCACCGCAATGGTTTACACTGGCTCACCAGATCGGAGCATTTGGGGGGAACTGGTTGCTGAACACAGCGCTAGCATTTTTGCTGCGGCCCCGGGCGTTTATCGCCAGATCGTAGAACAAGGTGCAAAAGGGTTTGATAACCTGCGCCATGGGCTGAGCGCGGGGGAAAAGATGCCTGCCGCTGTAATGGATGCATGGACCAAGCAAACAGGAAAACCCATCTATGAGGCGTTGGGCATGAGCGAGGTGTCCACCTTCATATCAGGGTCTCCAAGTTGCACTCCAAAAACGGGAACAGCGGGTAAAGTGCAAACTGGCCGCCGCGTGGCTGTGTTAGGGGAGAATGGCCCTGTGGAATTTGGCGAAGCGGGTGTTTTGGCCGTCGCAAAGGATGATCCAGGCCTGATGCTTGGGTATTTTGAACAGGACGCAGATACACGCGCAAAATATCATGGGGACTGGTTCGTTACAGGTGATACTGTGGCAATGGATGAAGACGGATACGTCACGTATCTGGGCCGTGATGACGATATGATGAATGCTGGGGGCTATCGCGTGTCCCCAATCGAAGTGGAAAGCGCCATGATGTCCTGTGACGGCGTTACCTTGGCCGCAGCCGCAGAGGTTGAAGTCCGCCAAGGGGTGCATGTTATCGCAGGGTTTTACGTGGCAGAGCAAGATTTAGGCGGTACTTTGCGTGATATTTGCGCGCAAGCTCTGGCCAAATACAAACAGCCGCGTATGTTCATTAGAAGAGACAGTCTGCCCATGGGCGCAAACAGCAAAATTGCACGCAAGACCCTGCGCGACTGGTCACCAGATACTGTGGAATAAACCTATGACGAAGCTTGACGTGATTTCCGATCCGATTTGCCCTTGGTGCTATATCGGCAAAACCAAGCTGGATCGGGCGCTGGAAAAGCACCCAGAACATGATTTTGTGATCGAATGGCATCCGTTTCAATTAAATCCAACTATGCCAGCCGAAGGAATGGATCGTAGGGAATATTTGGAAGCAAAGTTTGGCGGCAAAGAAGGTGCCGTGAAAGTTTATGGCGGCATCGCAAAAGCTGCTGAAGCCGCAGGAGTTGAAATCAATTTTGAAGGCATTGAGCGCACACCGAGCACCTTGAACGCCCATCGTTTGCTGCATTGGGCGGCACTGGAAGGCAAACAAAACGCCGTGGTGGATCGCCTGTTCAAAGCCTACTTTCGTGAAGGACAGGATATTTCAGACCATGACGTGTTGGTTGGTGTCGCTGAAGCCGCTGGAATGGACGGCGTGGTCACACGCAAATTGTTAGAAGGGGATGCGGACGCCAAGGACATTCAGGATCGCGATGCGCAAGCCCGCGAACGTGGAGTGTCGGGCGTTCCCTGTTTTGTCATTGGAAACCATTACGTTGTGCAGGGCGCACAGGACACCGAGTTATGGGAAAAGGTCATTAGTGAGCTGTCCGATGCCCATCAAACCGCCCCGAGCACTGCTGGATGATTATTGGGCATTTGCCTTCTGGGTACATTTTGGGCCGCGCCTTGGGTGTTGGTACGCCGCTTTTGATGTTCGCTTGCATCCTTGGCGCTGTATTCCCTGATTTTGACCTTCTTTTATTCTACCTTGTGGATGACCGCGCGTTTCATCATCATCGCTACTGGGTCCATGCACCAGGTTTTTGGCTGATCGTCAGTGGTGTGGTTATTCCCGTTCTATGGATGCTGTCACGCCCGTTTCTCAAAGTGTTTCTGGCGTTCTTAGCTGGGGCCATATTACATGTGCTGTTGGACAGTATTGCAGGTGGAATCATGTGGTTCTGGCCGTTTCAGAACGATCTGATTTCACTGGTGACTGTCCAACCCACCCACAGCCATTTCATACTGTCGTTTATGGCGCATTGGACCTTTTGGTTAGAACTGGCACTCTGGGCCATTGCAATTGGATTATACCTGCGAGGACGCCGACATGATTAAGAAATTGGGCATGGGCGAATTCATCGTTTTGATGGCCCTTATGTTCTCGCTGATTGCGTATTCCACCGATGCGATGCTGCCTGCGTTTGAGCAAATTGCATCGGATTTAAACGCTCCGAATGTCAGTCAGGTACAATGGATTATTTCGGTGTTTTTCTTAGGCACTGGACTTGGGCAACTGCTTGCAGGGCCACTGTCAGATGCCATTGGTCGCAAGCCTGTAATCCTTGGTGGCATCGGTTTTTTCTTGTTGGCAAGCCTATGGGCTTGGAAAACAGCGTCACTTGAATGGCTTTTGGTAGCGCGTTTCGTGCAAGGGTTAGGTATTTCTGCGCCGCGCACCGTTGGTATGGCGCTGGTGCGGGATCTTTATTCAGGGCGGGAAATGGCACGGGTTGTGTCCCTTGCCATGATGCTGTTCGTGTTGGTGCCTGGCGTCGCGCCCCTGTGTGGGCAATGGTTGATGTTGAACTTTGGCTGGCGTTCAATCTTTTTATCCTGCGTGTCACTGGGCCTTTTGGTCTGCCTTTGGTTCTGGATACGCCAAGCAGAGACCCTGCCCCCCAAGAAACGCAAACCGTTTCGGTGGGGCGCATTGGCTGACGGATGGCATGAAATGCGCAAATCGCGCCGCGCGATTATGTCTTTGTTGATCCTGTGTTTTGCCTATTCGTTAATCTTTGCCTACCTTACAAGCGCACAACAGGTGTTTGTGGATTGGCTGGGCGTTGGAGAAGATTTCCCGCTCTACTTTGGTGCCATTGCCGTGATCTCAGGGTTGGCTGGTGCCTTAAATGCGCTGTTGGTTGTGCGGCTCGGTATGTGGTTGCTCAGTTCGATTGGCATGTTGATCATTTTCTTAGTCTCCATGGGGGTGGGAACTGTTATCGCTTTGGGGCTGATTGACGGGCACTCTTTGTTGGTCGTGTTTGTTGGGTGGTCGATCATGAC
>CAYWIR010000326.1:0-3496 GCA_964458375.1 uncultured Neptunicoccus sp. | reverse complement strand
TGGCCCGCCCTGCAAGCCTTCCAAGACCTAGAGGCCCGAGGCGCAGGCAAACGCGGATCAGTACCAGTCCCTTGAAGGTGCTGACCTGATTGACCTTCAGGACGCCATCCACCTTGCTGATGTTGGCTTCACCTATTCCACTCGTGATGCGGCCTCATTGAACGGGATCACGACCACTATTCCTGCCAATAAAACAACCGCCATTGTTGGTCATTCTGGGGCAGGGAAATCCACTCTGTCTGATATTTTGATGGGGCTGTTGGAGCCTACTTCGGGCGCCATGACTGTGGATGGGCAAGCGGTGACAGGGGAGCGTGCGGTATTGTGGCGCCGGTCCGTTGCCTATGTGCCGCAGGACATTTTTCTGTTCAACGATACCATTGCCAACAACCTGTTGTGGGCCAATCCAAACGCCACCGAAGACGACATGAAGGGGGCGTTGACCCAAGCCGCCGCCCATTTTGTGTTTGATCTGCCGAAGGGAGCCGACACGCGCGTCGGGGACAGCGGGCACATGTTGTCAGGGGGGGAGCGCCAGCGCATCGCCTTGGCCCGTGCGCTATTGCAGGACCCCAAGCTGTTGATCTTAGACGAAGCCACCAGTGCCCTTGATGTGGAAAATGAATTGCGCATTCGCGAGTCGATCGAGGCCCTTTCTGGATCGCGCACGGTTGTTGTTATTGGCCACCGATTGCCCACGCTTGAAACCGCTGACAGGGTGATTGTTCTCAAAGAGGGGGCCATCGCCGCCGAGGGCGCTTGGGCGGATGTGATGGATCACGTCACCGCCCGCTAGGCAAAGGCAGACAGGGCCGTGTGCTCTTTGGAGTGTGCGCCGCCAATGATGATACGATTGTCGATGGCAACCCATGCGTGGGCTTCAAGGCTGTTGTCTGCACGGCGGTCGCCTTTGGTCCCAAAGTACAATGTGCAAGGAATGCCGCGCCGTTGCAGCATCCACTTCACGGCCACGGCTTGGGGCATGCACAGAACCGACCAAGGCATGTTTTTCGCTATCATTTCAATGGTATGACCCACATCCAACGCGGCATCCAATTGGGACTTATCCAACGTGACATGGCTTGGATTTTGTTCAGTGCCCAGCGTATCGGTCACGGCTTTCAACGGGCGTTTGCGGATGCGCAAATCGGCACGGATCAGGCAGACCAACGCCTCTACCAGCAAAGATTTGCGGCGGCGTGGCAGTGTCAGAAGTGTTTTGAATTTTGACAGCATGCGTTTGGCATATCGCTGTGCGGATGGTTATGCAAGAAACCCAGACCGCACTGGCACTGGGGTTGCCCCCACGAGGGGAATGAATGGCCTTGCGGCCATTCAAAGAAGTTTTAGTTGCGCGAGCAGTATACACCTTCCAACGCGACACAGTAACGGATGACCTGCATTGGGCTCCGTTTGATAACAGCCTGATTTGCACCGCTGTTCAAAATCATGTCAGCGGCCATTGTTGTGCGCGTGGATCCAGACTCGTTTTTAAAGATCTGTGAACGGCCCAACAAATCCCCAGTCGCATTTTGGTTGTCAGGTGGATCAAGCGCTGCTTGAACGCCGTGATTGTGGCTCGGCATCTGTGATTGCAGCAAGGTAAAGTTGGTCGTCCCAGATTTTGCGCCTTGGCTGCCAGAACTACCAATTCCTGGGCCATTGCCAACGTGAACAATTGACCGATTGCGCAAATCAGGCAGGCCAAATGTTGTACGGCCATCGCCGCCATACATTGTGCCAAAGATCGAAAACAGTGCAGAGTTTTGTGAAATCGGCAACAGCTGACCATCCGCATTCGCCCATGATCGCGGGCAGAAGTTGCCGCCAAAAGCCATCACTTGGCCCATGCAAATGGCTTGTTGCGCTTTTGCAGATGTTGGTGCGAATGCAGCCACTGCAACAACGGCTGCTGCAGCCGTATGTGTCAGAGATTTCAGTGCAGTTTTGAACATAATGTTCCCCTTGTTTATGGACTTAGGGTTGAAAAAATCACACGCCAAACTGCGTCCATATTTTAAAAGTTCGGCGTTATTACAAATATATCGTGCGGAAATACTTGCTCCACTCTTGAATCCTAGGGTTATCTTTTGTCCAAATCAATCTTTTTGAACCTTAGATAGAAAATTAGTTAACGCCGTAGTCCCGTCGTTAGTAGATCGTACCCAAAGTGAGTCAACTGATGCGTGTATCGCGTAAAAACATCGTTGATGGTTTTGATGTGTTCGGGCGTCAAACGTGCGATTTGATCGTCATTCATGTTGCGCAACGGCTCGTCATAAAGCCCCTTAATTGACAGGCGTTGGCTCAAAGACAGATCGTCAAGATCAGGCACCAAACGCTGGATATCCTTTGCAATCGCAGCGGGATCAGCACACAGGGATTCATAGGTAAAAAACAAACCATTTTTCGCGTATCTGGCTTGGTTTGCCATCTGCAATTCAAAGCACTTCATAATGTGCGCGGACGCCATCAAGAGCCTGCGATGCACATTCGGTTCCCGCTGGGCATAGCGGCGCGAAATGCTCTCAACCACGGCATAGGGATTGCGCACCATCATCAGAAATTTGGTCTTGTGAAATTGGCGTTCCAACGCATCGGGATAGGAAAGAAACGGCGGCGCTTTGGTGAAAAAGACCCGCGCATCAGGCCCTTGCGCCGTTGCCTGTTCGTACCATGCCTGCTGAATCTGCGGCCAATCAAACAACGATTGATCCGACAGATCACGCAGCCGATTGGCACTGGCCGCCCACACGAGCGCATGTTGTTTGCGCGTGGATGGCCCAGCAAATCCGGGAACATGCTGGCCTTCTCGGGGCAGGCTCCAAACATGGCGAGACGTGCCAATCGCTTTGGCCAAATAGGTCGATCCGCTGTTGTTCGGGCACAGCAAAAACAAATGCGTGTCGATCTTTGTGACCTCAGTAACCAGCGAGGGCGCAGCATGGGGGGTGATCGCGTCAAATGCATCATGCCACGCCCCATAGGCTTCACGTTTTAACGGGTCGCTCATGGCTTCCACTTGGTTGCGTGGCACGTCCCACGGTTTTTGCACCGCATTGTAGTGGTACACCTTAATATCCTGCGGGGCTGGCATCATATCCGCAAACTCTACATGCCGTGACAGCAGCGTATTGAACGACAGATCGAGCGTGCCCGAATGCTCTGACAAAACCAGATTAATCACAGCCTGATCGCAATGCCCCGTTTTGGTGCGCTGCCAGAAATCAGATGTGATCACGCCCAACAATTCTGAAAATGTATCCCCTTTAAGCAAGGGTTTTTGAAGAACCATCACCCCGGTGTTAAACGTTTGACCAAGCGTTGGCTCGGCGTGATCCAACGGGACTTCGACAAAATCTTCACGCCGCCTCGTATTCCCACGCAATGCCGCACCGTCCGGACAGGCGGCAAAATCTTGGCCCGTGTGCAACGCCTGTTCGACGGAACTGCGAAACAACAAATCACTGTCGCAAAACAGCACTGTGTCATAGCC
>CAYWIR010000325.1:0-3498 GCA_964458375.1 uncultured Neptunicoccus sp. | reverse complement strand
AAAAAGCCCCGCATGGGTTCACACCATGCGGGGCTTTGTGTTTGCTGAAGAACGGTCCTTATTGTGGAACGTCGCCTTCGATGCCTTCAACGTAGAAGTTCATTGTTGCCAATGTTCCGTCATCCGCTGTTTCGCCTTCGGCGAGCCATGCAGAGCCGTCTTGTTTGTTGATTGGGCCTGTGAAGGAGTGCATTGTTTTTGCGGACAATGCGTCTTGGATCGCTTTGGCTGACGCCTGAACATCCGCTGGGATTTTGTCGGAGAAATCACCGATTGCGACCATGCCTTCTTGGATGCCGTCCCAAGTGTCTGTGCTTTCCCATGTGCCATCGATCACCGCTTTGGTGCGGGCGATGTAGTATGGTGCCCAGTCATCAATGATAGAGGACAGGCGTGCGTTTGGACCGAACTGTTTCATGTCGGACGCTTGGCCAAAGGCGTAGATGCCTTTTTCTTCGGCGATTGTCATGGCAGCAGGGGAATCGGTGTGCTGCATGATGATGTCAGCGCCTTGGTCGATCAGAGCGTTTGCAGCGTCTGCTTCTTTGCCTGGATCAAACCATGTGTAGACCCATACGATTTTCATCTTCACATCTGGGTTCACTTTTTTCGCAGCGAGGTAGGATGCGTTGATGCCGCGAATAACTTCGGGGATCGGGAAAGAGGCGATGTAACCGATTGTGTTGCTTTCGGTCATGTGGCCCGCAATGTGGCCGATCACTGTGCGGCCTTCGTAGAAACGTGCAGAGTATGTGGACACGTTGTCGGCGCGTTTGTAGCCCGTGGCGTGTTCGAATTTCACGTCTGGGAATTTCTTGGCCACGTTGATGGTTGGGTCCATGTACCCAAAGGACGTTGTGAAGATCAGTTTGTGACCTGACAGCGCCATTTGTGTCATCACACGTTCTGCGTCTGCGCCTTCTGGCACGGATTCTTGGTAAGATGTTACGACTTTGTCGCCGAGGGCTTCTTCAACCGCTTTACGGCCTTGGTCGTGCTCATAGGACCAGCCGAAATCGCCAGTTGGGCCGACGTAGATAAAGCCGACTTTCAGCGGGTCTTCGGCGTAAGCAGCGCCTGCTAGGCCAGTGGCAAGGGCAGCGCCCGCCATCAGTGTTTTAATAAGGTTCATTTAGGTCTTCTCCTAGTTGGTATATCGCGCGAGCGGCGACGGTTCTTGGTTATGTGGTTGCATGGAAAAGCTTGCCCAGCGATGCGGGAGCATTGAGGCTGGCGCGGGCTTTGTCAGCAGACATTATGACGAGCACAATAATCGTAACGAGGTAGGGAGTCATCGACAAATATGCAGGTGAAATAGACATTCCTGCGGCTTGAAGATTGAGTTGCAGCACGGTGACCCCGCCAAAGAGATAAGCCCCGATAAGGGCGCGTCCAGGTTTCCAGCTGGCAAACACCACGAGGGCCAGTGCGATCCAACCAGCACCTGCGGTCATGCCTTCGGTCCATTGAGGTACGCGCACGAGTGACAGATATGCCCCGCCCATGCCTGCCATAGCGCCGCCAAAGGCAATGGCCATAAGGCGAATGCGGATAACCTTGTAGCCGAGCGCATGGGCAGCATCGTGGTTTTCGCCGACGGCACGCAGCACAAGGCCAGCGCGGGTGCGGTTGAGAAAATACCAAACCACAAAGACCATCACGATAGAGATGTAGACCATTGGGTCATGGCTAAACAGCAGCGGGCCAACCACGGGGAGGTCTGTGAGGCCTGGAATGTCGAGGCTGTGGAACTTTGGCGGTTTGATGCCCGAATATTTGTGGCCGAGAAGGGCGGCGAACCCGAGGCCAAACATGGTGAGGCCAAGGCCAGAGGCCACTTGGTTCGCCATGAGATATTGGGTGAGGATTGCGAAGATCATCGACAGAAGCGCGCCGCAGATTGCCCCAAAGATGAAGCCAAGCCATGGGGAGCCGGTGGTGACGGCGGCGATGAAACCGCAGACCGCGCCGATGATCATCATGCCCTCAACTCCGAGGTTTAGGACGCCTGATTTTTCGACCACCAGTTCGCCGAGGGCGGCGAGTAGGATGGGGGTGGACGCCGCCATGAGGCTGACGATCAGGGTGATGGGGGAGATTGCGGAGAGATCCATTATGCGGCTCCCTTTGTTTTTAATCTGACCCGAAAGTTGATCAGGATATCCACACCGAGCAGGAAGAAGAGGAGCATGCCTTGGAAGGCTTGGATCGCGGCGGCGGGGATTTGCAGTTGGAACTGTGCGAGTTCGCCACCGATGTAGGTGAGCGACATCAGCAAGCCCGCGAGCAAGATGCCGATGGGGTTTAGGCGGCCCAAGAAGGCGACGATGATTGCGGTGAAGCCGTAGCCGAGCGGGAAGTTGGTGGAGAGTTTTCCTGCGGGGCCTGTGACCTCAAACAAGCCCGCCATACCAGCCAGTGCGCCTGAGATGCCAAGGCACAGTGCGATGGTGAGATTTGGGTTCACACCTGCGAATTTGGATGCGCGGGCGGATTGGCCAGAGACGCGAATTTGGAAGCCGAACAGGTGGCGGGTGAGTGCGATATACCCGACGATCACGGCGGCCATCATGGCGAGCACGCCGTAGTGCAAGCCCGTGTTGGACAGGAGTTCAGAGTTAAAGGCTGCGCCGTATTCGTTGAAGTTTCGGCTTTCAGGGAAGCCCATGCCGATGGGGGATTTTAGCGGCCCAGTGACCATAGCGGAGAGGAAGTTGATCGCTACGTAGACCAGCATCAAAGATACGAGGATTTCGTTGGCGTTAAACTTGATCTTCAAAAGAGCGGGGATCATGGCCCAGAGGAAGCCGCCCACGGCCCCCATTAGGATAATGATTGGGAAGACGATGAAGCTGTCGAACGGGTACATGGCGAGGGCTGTGCCGCCGCCGACGATTGCGCCCATGATGAACTGACCCTCTGCACCGATGTTCCAGACGTTGGCGCGAAAGCCAAAGGACAGGCCGATGGCCATGAGGATCAGCGGAGCCGCTTTGACGAGGAGTTGTGGCCGTGTGTAGCTGGCGACGACGTCTGAAAAGATCGGGTCCCAGAAGATGATTTTGATCGCAGTGAACGGGTTGGTGCCAAGGATGCCAAACATAATCCCACCCGCGATCATTGTTGTAATGACCGCAATAATCGGCGTTGCAATCAACATCGCGCGAGAGGGTTCAGGGCGTGCTTCAAGCCGCAGCATGATCGACCTCCGTTCCGCCCATCAACAGGCCGATTTCTTCGATTGTTACGCCTGCCGCTGAACGGACGCGCGACAGGCGGCCTTCGGACAGTACGGCGAATGTGTCTGAGATTTCCATCAGCTCATCAAGGTCTTGGCTGATCACGATGACGCCTGCGCCCTTTTCAGCGAGTTCGAGCAGGGCTTCGCGGATAAACGCCGCTGCTGATGCGTCGACGCCCCATGTGGGCTGGTTCACGACCAAAACATCTGGGCGTTGCATGATTTCGCGTCCAATGACGAATTTTTGCAGATTGCCC
>CAYWIR010000324.1:0-3498 GCA_964458375.1 uncultured Neptunicoccus sp. | reverse complement strand
TGCCGTGCATTTGCAGCGTTTTTACAAAAGCTTCTTCGGTTGTCATTTTCATGAGAGAGCGTCCTTTAGTTAGTGCGCATCCGCGCGGTCCAAATACCAAAAAAGGGCGCAAGAATCCCCCGCCCCATGGATTTGGCCCTTTAAGGCTATATCTCACGCAGAGTCTGTAGGGCCAGATGCCGCAGCAGATGATTCCAGAGGGGCAAATACGGAGTATTTGGAGTATTATTGAGACTTTAGGTATTATTTTTTGTAGTTTTTTGCGAAAACTGGTCGAACTTAAAATCCTGTCAGTCACTTACGTCCCGCAAGCATCGATCTCCCAAGGCTCGAACTATTGACCACAACATAGTGTTTGAAACATCGCAAAGATCCCCTATCAATCCAGATGCAATCTGCTCAGAGGCTAATTGGTTCAGGGCTGATCTCCATTTGTCTGTTTGACCTTTGTAAATCACTTCATAGGAATCACCAATAAAAGGAGTCTCCAACACAATCAAAGCAGGGTCCCACTCACCTTCGGTAAATCCCACTCGGGTCGTTTCCAGCAACACCACCACTTTGTTCTCATACATACCAAGAATCCAAGGCCGAGTATCGACCGTGAAACGCAACCAATATCCAATGTCATCGATTGCATATTCCGTAATCTTACTCCCAACTTGGATCGCAAGAATTAGTTCATTTAACCCAGTTTGTGAAAAAGCGCCGTTAATGCTCATTCCTTGCGATCGCAGCAATCTTTTGCCATCCGGAAATACTATAAGCCTTTCATCAATCGTGTTTGCTGAAAAATGAGGGTCCTTGCGCAGCCGCCACTGCCATGGCGCTATCCCACCCCAAATTCTAAATTGGCGTGGAATTAAGTATCTCGGTCGTTCAATTTCCAATGCATCTTGCTCAAAAACAATTCTACTTTGTGGATTATCGCGAATGAAAGTCTCTGCATCTACAATTCCGACAGGAACCACGCGAAACATGAAATAGCAAACAAATGACAAGGCCAAAACGAAGGCCGCAAAAAACATTTTTTTCATATTTGTCACTTTTGAAAGCATCGTTCTGAATGGATTTGCATTGGACAATACCCAGCAGCGTGATGCAACCTCACTGCAGCAACTATCTGCGAGCTCCACACCCATGCACTTCACCCTCTCCACCAAAGCCACCGCCTCCGCCTCCCCCTACGCTGGCCTCCCCAAATACCACTTCGTAGGCGGCAACATCGACGAACCCACCGTCCCCGCAGACGACCTCGCTGCGGCCATGGCCATCGTCCTCAAGCGCGAGGGCACGACCATGGGCAAATACGGCATGAACAGCGGCATGCAGGGCTACCTCCCTTTGCGCGAATTTATCTGCGACAGCCTCGCGAAATCCGCAGGTATGACAGTCACCCCTGATGAGGTCCTCCTCACCAGCGGCTCCCTGCAAGCCATCGACCTCGTGAACGCCGCACTCCTTAACGCGGGCGACACCGTGATTGTCGAAGCGGGCAACTACGCAGGCGCGCTGTCAAAACTCCGCGCTCTTGGTGTGAACTTCATCGGCATCGAGTTGGACAACCAAGGCATGAAAATGGACGCCCTCGAAACCGCTCTCTCTGATCTGGCCGCACAAGGGATAACCCCAAAATACATCTTCACCATCCCCACGGTGCAAAACCCAACAGGCACGGTCATGCCTCTGGAACGGCGTCACGAACTGCTCGCGCTCTCTGCCAAATACAACGTGCCAATTTTCGAAGATGATTGTTACGCCGACCTGATCTTTGACGGCACCCGCCCTCCTGCGATCCACGCGCTCGACACGGACAACCGCGTTATCTATTGCGGCACCTATTCCAAAACCATCGCCCCCGCCCTGCGGGTCGGTTACCTGATCGCCCCGTGGCCGCTCATGGGCCACATCCTGCCGCTGAAAACAGACGCAGGATCTGGTGCGCTCGAACAAATGACCCTCGCGGAATACCTCCCGAAACACTTCGACGCCCACCTCGCCAAAACCCGCCCCATGTTACAGGCCAAAGCAAAGGCTCTCACCGACGCACTCGACAAACACTTCGGTTCCGCCGCCGAATACGACCCACCGATCGCAGGTATCTATCTCTGGGTCACCCTGCCAGACAGCGTCAACACCGACCGCCTGTTTCACGCCGCCCTAAAACAAGGTGTCGAAATCAACCCAGGCTCCCAATGGACAGTAGACGGCCCCGCCAACACCCACCGCATGCGCATCTGCTTTGGCCATCCGTCCATTGAAACAATCAAAGACGGCATCGCCAAACTGGCACAAATCTGCTTTGAAGAGTTCGGCGTTCCGATCCGCAGCGGCAACGTGGACCGCTAGACGCAACACCCCGTTAACACACACAGTACCCATACCAAAGGACCCCTGTTTCTGGGTAGTTTGCTTTTCTTATTTTTCGCAGGGGGTTAACGCACCGCCCTTAATGAACGCGGCTTATGCGTTAACAAACTCGGCCTTTTTGTAGCCTTGCAAATACAACAAACCCGTCAAATCGGCATGGTTCAATCGCAAAGAAACCTCCGCCGCCACAACAGGTTTCGCATGCAACGCCACACCCGATCCTGCCAGATGCAACATGCCCAAATCATTGGCTCCATCGCCTACGGCAATCACGTCCTCTGCGCTCAATCCACGGGCCGCGACTATCTCGTTCAACGCATCCACTTTCGCCTGCTTTCCAAGCACAGGAACACCATGTTCCCCCGTCAGTTTTTCATCCTCTTGCAGCAGCGTATTCGCCCGATTTTCATCAAAGCCCAACCGTGCCGCAATCGCACTGGTAAAGTCTGTGAACCCACCAGACACCAATGCAGCATAAGCGCCGTTCGCCCGCATCGTCGCCACCAATTCAGGCCCACCAGACATCAGCGTAATTCGGTTGCTCAGCACATCGCCAATCACCGAAATAGGCAACCCTTTCAACAGGCTAACCCGCTCCGCCAATGCGGCTTCAAAATCCAGTTCACCGTTCATGGCCCGCGCCGTGATCCCTGCAACACGCTCCCCGACACCTGCCTCAGCAGCCAGTTCATCAATGCATTCTTGCTCGATCATCGTGCTGTCCATGTCCGCCAACAACACGGCTTTGCGCCGCCCTGCAACAGGCTGAACACAAAAGTCGATTCCCATCCGCTCCAACCCGCGCCACAGGATTTCGAACCCCTCCAGCTCAGTTTCAAAAAACAGATCGAGCGCCTCATTCTCGGCCAACCATTCATGCCGCGTCGCATTCACCTTGTCAGTCATCATCATAAGCATCTCCGCGTCCAAACGGCTGTTCTCAGGCTTAGAAATAAGGGTCGCGACGTACATTTCAGCATCCATATCAGGTAGTGGTTTCGCCACCTTATTTTCCAAAATCAGCACAAACACCAGCGTTACTTGGCCAATGCAAGAAAAAAGCCAAACAGCACCAAAAGCCAAACAGCACCAAAATTGGGGGGCTTCCTCACGTGCATTTTACACAAT
>CAYWIR010000323.1:0-3501 GCA_964458375.1 uncultured Neptunicoccus sp. | reverse complement strand
GGCGGGTTTGACAGGGGATTTGCCCCGATTGATGCAGGGTCGCGCGATTTAGTCGAGCGAGCGCGCCTCGTCGATCAAAAGGATCGGGATGCCGTTGCGGATGGGGAATGCGAGCTTGGCTTTCTTTGAGACCAGCTCTTGCGCTTCTGCGTCATAGGCGAGGGGGCCGTTGGTTTCTGGGCAGACCAGCGCCTCGAGCATTTTTGGGTCTGATTTGGCGGACTGGTTTGTCATTGCAGCAGATCATCGCCCGGGTCGCCTGCCACGGCAAATTCCATCAGTGTCACCAGCGTTTCGCGACGATTGGCGAGATCAGGTGCTTCTAGCAGAGCCTGCTTTTCGGCGGGTTCGAAGGGGCAGAGCATGGACAGTGAGTTGACGAGGAGTTCTTCGTCGGCCTCTTTCAAGCTGTCCCAATCGGAGGACAAGGATGTGGCGTCAAAAAACTTGGACAGTGTTTTGAGAAATTTTTCGCGGTCAAACCGTTTGTCCACATCGCAGGCGCCACGGTCTGCGGTGAAGCTAGACCAATCAACATCTGCTTGAACATAGGGTGTGAAGCCTTCGCGGGTGTCACCGATGCGAAAGCGGCTGAATCCCGAAAGGGTGATCATGTAGCGGCCATCTTCGGTTTCAGAAAAGGATGTGATGCGACCTGCGCACCCGATCTGTTGCAGACCTTTCTTTTCTTTTCCGTTGGGTGTTTCACGGGGCTGGATCATGCCGATCAGACGGTGATCTGTTTTCAACGCATCGTCGATCATGGCCAGATACCGCGGTTCAAATATATTGAGCGGCAGGCGTGCGCGGGGCAACAACAGCACCCCGTCGAGTGGGAAAACAGGGATCGTGTCAGGGAATGTGTTTTTATCGGTCATATCGCTGACATAGCCCTGTGATCTGATTAGGCAAAAATCATCGATGACAACTTCCGACGCCCTGTTTTGGCCATTTCGTCCATTGGGCCGAGGCTGTCGAAAATTTTGAAGAGTTGCTCTTTGGCTGCGCCTTCGTTCCAATCGCGGTCTCGGCGGAACAATTCCAAAAGTTCGTCGATTGCTTCTGCCATTTTACCGTCACCAACGTACACGGTGGCGAGTTCTTGACGTGCGGCGTGATCGTCTGGGTTTGCTTCCAGTTTGGCGAGCAACTCCCCTGCTTCGCCTGCATCTGCTGCGCTGACGGCCAGTTCATACTGGGCTTTTACGGATTGCACATCGGGGTCGCCAGCAATGGATTCTGGGATGTTTTCAACGAGCGTTGCAGCCTTTTCCGCTTCACCAAGCGCCATCAAAGCACGGATCAGACCTGCGTAAGCGGCGGGGTTTTCAGGTTCTTCATCCAAAACAGCTACAAACGTTTGTGCCGCATCATCAGCGGCCCCTTCGGCGAGCATTTCTTCGGCAGCGATCACGGCATCAGCAAGGCCATTGTCTTCTTCTGGGGCGAGTGCGGCTGCGCGCTCAATAAAGGCTTCGATTTCAGACGGGGGTACGGCCCCTTGGAAGCCGTCTACGGGTTGACCATCGTGAAAGGCAAAAACTGTTGGGATGGATTGAACACGCAGTTGGCTGGCGATCATTTGGTTTTCATCAACGTTGATCTTTACCATTTTGACCTTGCCGCCAGCGGCGGTCACGGCGGCTTCGAGAGCGGGGCCGAGGGTTTTGCATGGGCCGCACCAAGGCGCCCAGAAATCAACGACTACGGGTGTGGTTTTGGACGTTTCGACCACGTCTTCCATGAAGGTGGTTTCGTCGCTGTCTTTGATCAGGTCGCCTGCAGGCGCGGATGGATTGGCGTTGAGTTCGAGCATAGGTCTTCTCGTTTCATAAATATGAGGTTGCTGCTGATTTAGGCGATTAACCGCTGTGCGACAAGGGTCAGCGAAAGGAGGCGGGCGGTTTCAGGCAGCCCGTGAGCCCCGCAGGCAGCACCAACCACGCACCAGCGGCATAGAGTTTGCGTGTAAGATGGGGTTCTGTGCTGGAAAACGTGACCATGATTGCAGACCCGCCCGTAACGGCGGCGGCGTCAGGCAGATTTGACATCAGGTGATTGGATGGAAAGAACACAAGCGCACCGGGGGCGGCATCTGTGGCCCACATCACAGATGCGGACAGGGCCAGCCATGCTGCGGCCAGCACGCTAGTAATCGAAAATATGTTCCAACGTTGCATCGGTTCCTTCCAGTGCGCGGATGACGGAGTGCAGATCGGTCAGTTGCACGTTCACCAGCCAGCGCAGATCATTGTAGCCTTGGCGTTGTAGTGTTGCCAGTACGGGCAAATCGGCGAGGATATCGGGGCGATCAGACCCTGTGATCGTGACCATGATTTCGTCGTTTCCAGCGATTTCGGACATGTGGCCGCCCTTAGCAGTGATCTGTCGCAGAATATCGGTGAAGGCGGCGTAACGGGGCGTGTCGATTTCGGTGCCTTCTGGTGTGGCGCGGATGACGGTGATGCCTTCGATGCTGCGTAGGTCATCGACGCTTAGGTCATGGACAATGGTGCGGATGGTGAGTTTGGCTTGGCCCGAGGCTTCTACCGCTTTGGCGATGGCCTTGGCGTATTGGGTTTTGGTGCCAAATTCGAGCCCAAGTGCGATTTGGCGTTCGCGGTCGCGCAGGGTTTCTGGGCCGATGGCCTTAAGCTCTGCGATGTCCGAGGGGAAATCATATTTGTACCATGGGATTTGGTGCAGAAATTCAGCGTAATCGCGGGCCATTTGGGCAGACGCATTATCGCTGGCGGAGCGCCCGCCGATCCATGTGAAAAGACGGCCGATGGTTTCTTCATAGGCCGCTTTGGCGAGAAGTTCGGCGGTGAACGAGACACCGATCACGTAGACCATGTTTTTGGTATCTGGTGCGCCACCGTGGTTGTCTGCGGTTTCGGTAAGGTTGCAAAGCGCGGACCAGAAGCCTGATATAGAACGGAAATATCCAAAATCGTGGGGTGACCCGTCTTCGAGGACTTTGGCGTAATCGTCGTAGGCGAATACGATGTGCCATTCTGGATAGGTCAAGTAGGTGGCGGATTCTGCGCGGTGTTCTTCTGTGGCGATTTGTGGGGTGAACGGCTCATCCAGTGGTTCGCCGCGGCAGGCCAGTTCATTGTAGCCGACAGGCGCCAGCAAACCGATGACTAGAATGATCAGCAGCAGGATAAGCCGTTTTGTCCATCGCCACAGAAACCGCATTACTTACGATCCCAAATCCAGACCGCGACCACCGCAAAGCCGCCAAGGGCGAGGTGGGGGAGGTTGTTCAGGATTTTGAACACGAATGGGTAATCTTGGATGCCGTAGTTGAAGATGCCGAAGTCGAGGAAGCCCGATCCTGTGATCAAGCCAAGCAAGCCATCACCGAAGTAGAGCGCACCGAAATAGATGAGGAAAATGCGCGAGGCGCGGTGGGACATAAGGCCCGCGATGAGCGCCCAAAGTGCGGAGAAGAAGTGCAGGCTGTCGTCGAAGATATCGAGAGCGAAGATGCCA
>CAYWIR010000322.1:0-3504 GCA_964458375.1 uncultured Neptunicoccus sp. | reverse complement strand
GCTATTTCCAAGCCTATTTTGAAATGCTGTCGAGCCTGACAACAACTGGGGCCACACTGTTTGATGACCCTTCCTTGGTGCCAGCCCCCTTGCACCTCATGCGGGCCATTGTGGGTTGGGTCGGTGGTTTCTTTATTCTTGTGGTGGCTATGTCGATTTTTGCCCCTTTGCAGATCGGCGGGTTTGAAGTGTTCAACGCAGGCCAAAGCAACACCAAGGCCAGCACCCAAATTGCTTCAGCGGATGCCGCCAAACGGCTCAACCGCTTTGCTGCACAGATATTTCCCGTCTATTTCTCGGTCACCGCGATCCTCGTTCTGGGGCTGCTGATTTCAGGGGAACGCACACTAGTCGCGGTGTCCCACGCCATGTCCATTATCTCGACCAGCGGGATTTCCCCCGTGGGTGGCCTGAAGGGATCAAACTCAGGCTATCTCGGCGAAGCAATCCTATTCGTGTTTCTCTTCTTCGCGGTCTCCCGCCACACGTTCTTTTTCAACGCCAAGACTGAGTTCTGGCGGAACTTGAAACTCGACAAAGAAGTAAACCTCGTCCTGATCTGCATCACAGTCATCCCGATCCTTCTATTTCTGCGTCATTGGACCTCCAGCTTTGATTCCAGCATCCCCAGTGACGGAACGCCACCCATTGCCGCCTTTTGGGGCTCTGTCTTCACTGTCCTCTCATTCCTAACGACCACAGGTTTTGAAAGCACCGCTTGGGAAGGGGCGCGAAATTGGTCTGGGCTTGGCACCACTGGGATCATCCTTTTTGGGCTGTCGATCATGTGGGGCGGCATCGCCACCACAGCGGGTGGCGTCAAACTTTTGCGTATTTACGCGCTTTACAAACATGGTCAGCGCGAAATTGAACGGCTGAGCTACCCAAACTCTGTTGCGAGCAGCTCTTTACGGGTGCGCATGATCCGCCGCGAAGGGGCGCAAATCGCGTGGATATTCCTTATGCTGTTCGTGCTGTCTCTGGCGCTTGTGGCGCTCGCCTTGGCCGCAACAGGCATCAGCTTTTCCGACAGTTTGCTCTTTGCAACGGCAGGCTTGTCCAACACCGGCCCCTTGGCCCACGCCGCAGGCGAAAGCTTCACAGGCTACGCCAATATCTCGGACACAGGCAAAGCGATTCTGTGCATTGCCATGATCCTTGGCCGCCTAGAGGCGCTTGCGGTCATTGCGGTGCTGAATCCCAACTATTGGCGCTAAACGCCCAAAAAACGCAGGGTTATCGTTTTTGCTCTGGTCAAAGCCGAATTAACCACCATACTCTCCTCAAGCCTTCGTTGCGCTGCGCGATGACGGCTGTCCAACAACAACAATATCCTGCTTACGTAATGCGGGGCATAAAACTGAAAGCTGACGAGATGGCTGGCGATAAACAAAACCTACAAGACGCATTCCTAAACAATGTGCGCAAATCCAAGATTTCCGTAACAATTTTTCTGATTAACGGTGTGAAGCTACAGGGCATGATCACTTGGTTTGACAACTTCTGCGTTCTTTTGCGTCGCGATGGCCAAAGCCAACTTGTCTACAAACATGCAATTTCCACCATTATGCCTGCACAAGCGGTGCAGCTTTATGACGGTGAAGAAAGCTGATCCACATTTTCTGCATCGGATGTGATCGGAAAGGCTGCTAGACTTGGAAAAGGCTTGCGTCCTTCATCCTGATATCCCCAGCAAAGACATTCGGCGTGCGCCTGCAAATGCGCTCGCGGAGGCTGTGTCTTTGGCCAATGCTCTGCGTCTGGATATTGGCTTTGCCGAGGTTGTGAACCTGCGCAATCCCCATGTGGGCCTGCTGTTCAGCAAGGGCAAACTCGAAGAGCTGAACCAAAAAATCAAAGACGAAGACATCAGTCTTGTGATCATTGACGGCCCTGTCACCCCGATCCAACAGCGTAACCTTGAACGCCACTGGAAAGTAAAAGTGCTCGATCGTACGGGCCTGATCCTTGAAATCTTCTCTGATCGCGCCGCTACTCGCGAAGGCGTGTTACAAGTGGATCTCGCCGCACTCAGCTATTCCAAAACCCGCCTTGTGCGCGCTTGGACCCACCTTGAACGGCAACGGGGCGGCCTTGGCTTTGTTGGCGGGGCAGGGGAAACCCAAATCGAAGCAGACCGCCGCGCCATTGACGACGCCATCGTGCGGCTGCGCAAACAATTGGCCAAAGTGGTCAAAACCCGTGAATTGCACCGCGCGGCACGTGCCAAAGTGCCATATCCGATTGTGGCCCTCGTGGGCTATACCAACGCAGGTAAGTCAACGCTCTTTAACACGTTAACGGGTGCGGATGTGATGGCCAAAGACATGCTTTTTGCCACGCTCGATCCCACCATGCGCGAACTGGAATTGCCCGAAGGTCAGAAAATCATCCTCTCTGACACGGTGGGCTTTATCTCTGATCTACCGACGCAACTTGTCGCCGCCTTCCGCGCCACGCTTGAAGAAGTGCTCGACGCTGACCTGATCCTGCATGTGCGCGATATCGCCCACCCCGAAACAGAGGCTCAGGCTGGCGATGTAACGGATATCCTAAATGAGCTCGGCATCAGCCAGACCGCCAAGGACACCATGATCGAGGTGTGGAACAAGGCCGATCTGCTGGACGCCGCCGCGCTTGAAACCGCACTGAACACGTCTGAGCGCACGGACAACATCCACACCACATCTGCGGTTACAGGGCAGGGGCTCGACACGCTCCTTACGTTGATCGAAACCGCAATCGAAGACCCCACCACCACCGAAACCATCCGCCTTGCCTATTCCGAAGGGGCCCGCCGCGCGTGGCTGTTTGAACAAAACGTCATCGACGAAGAGGGTCTGTGGGACCAAGGCTATGAACTCACCGTCACATGGACCGCAAAACAAGCGGCCCAATTTGAAAAATACGGCAGCTAGTCCAACAGCGCCCCGTCTCACATCTGCGACATTTCTCTGACGACCCCACGTTGGGGCACTTCCCACACCCCACAATCCTGCTACATTCTGTGCAACGCTAAGGATTGCCAATGACCCAACTGCCCACATCCATCGACGCCACACAAACGCTCTTGTCCGATGAAAACTACATCTGTGACCGTTCGCTTGCGACGCTGGTTTACCTCTCGCTCACCCTCAAACGCCCCATATTCCTTGAAGGTGAAGCAGGGGTCGGGAAAACCGAGCTCGCCAAAACACTGGCCAGCGCCTTGGGCCGCGATCTGATCCGCCTGCAATGTTATGAAGGGTTGGATGCCAATTCTGCGGTTTATGAATGGAACTTCGCTGCGCAAATGATCGCTATGCGCGCCGCAGGGGATGGCGCTATGTCCGAAGACGCGCTGTTCAGCGATAAATTCTTGATCAAACGTCCGCTTCTGCAAGCCATGGAACCCAATCCCAAAGGCCCGCCCATCCTGCTGATCGACGAAATCGACCGCACGGATGAACCGTTTGAAGCCTTCCTGCTTGAAGCCCTGTCTGACTACCAAGTCACCATCCCCGA
>CAYWIR010000321.1:0-3533 GCA_964458375.1 uncultured Neptunicoccus sp. | reverse complement strand
TTCGTAGCGGAAATTTGAATTTAGATGATTGAATAGAGCCGCATTGCTACTGACTGTTTGTTGCGGGCACCTACGCCGACGAATAGCATTTTATTTACCCAATCATAGCGAGGATCGCCAGTTTCTAGCCTTGCGTGGGTGCGCATGTAATAGGCTGCTGGGTCGACATCTTCGCCCCGTGCAACGGCTTGCATCACTGCGTCTGGGCCGTGTCTGTAGCCAAAATTGATGATTTCTATTGTGGCGCCGTCATCGGTTTCCATGGCGTATCGCGTGTCGAGCTCTGCAAGGCCATTGTCGAAAATTGTTTGCCAGTCTGCACCTAGGTTAAGAAGTTTCCCATTAATGCGGGATCCAGTGACTGTGCCGCCAATGATTGGAATAATTCGCCGATTTCCAGCCCGCCCCATTCCCATCTCGCGAATTGGATCGAGAAAGACGGAGAGATCACAAATGTGCTCTAATGCGGGTGTTGGAAGTTCCATTTCGGAGACCTTTCAGTATTTAAACTGTTTACTAATGTAACAAGTTTTTGCTATGGTACGCTCCAGTATAACGAGGTCAGTCGTTATGACAACAAAGCTGAAAGAGGAAAGCACCGATATGCCAACAGGGTCAGTTCTTGAAGGTTTGGTTGGATACAATCTAAAAAGAGCATACCTCGTGATTCAAGAGGATTTTAGAATCGCGCTTGGTAAAAACGGTCTGTCGCCTCGGGTATTTGCTGCGCTTACTTTGACCGTCGAGAACCCAAACATCACGCAAAGCGCTTTGGCGAGGATGCTTGGGATCGAACGTTCTGGCCTTGTTGCTATGGTCGATAGTCTGGAGGACAAAGGCTATTTGAAGCGGACTCCTGTGCCAGGAGATCGTCGCGTGCAAGCGTTGGTCCCAACGAAAGAAGGCGTGGCCGTTCATGCAGACATCGTGCGGGTTGTTCACGCGCATGAGAATGCGTTTTTTGCCAAAATGAGCGCCGATGAAAAGCAAACTCTATTAGATATTCTTAAGAAAATCCGCAGTGTAGGAGACAAAACATGAGCATGCAAAACTGGGAGGGTGCAGGCGCAATTGTGACCGGAGGCGCCTCTGGATTAGGGGCCGCAACCGCCGCAAAACTTGCATCAGATGGACTAAAAGTGGCGTTGTTTGACTTAAACGCTGATCTTGGCCGTGAATTCGCGAAAGAGATCGGCGGCGAGTTTGTTGAAGTTGATGTGTCCGACTCGGGCTCCGTGTCTGATGGGATCGCTGCAGCACAATCGTTGGTTGGCGATTTTCGTGTCGTCGTCAATTGTGCAGGAATTGGGCGCGCTGCCAAGACAGTGTCCCGTGGGGAACCACACGATCCTGCATTGTTCGAAAAAGTTATCAAAGTTAACCTGTTAGGTAGCTTCAATGTTGCAAGCCAAGCCGCTGCAAAGATGGTTGCCAATGAACCAACAGCGCCTGACGGTGCGCGTGGTGTGATTGTGAACACGGCATCTGTCGCAGCGTTTGACGGCCAAATTGGGCAACTTGCGTATTCGGCTTCAAAGGCAGGTATCGCCGGTATGACGCTTCCAATGGCGCGTGACCTGGCTGATAAGGGTATTCGCGTTTGCACGGTTGCGCCGGGGTTGTTCCTGACGCCGTTGCTCTACGAATTGCCTGAAGAGGTGCAAGCATCGCTTGGTGCTCAGGTGCCGTTTCCATCGCGGCTCGGCGATCCAGTGGAATACGCCGAAATGGTTAGCCACATCACAAAGAACTCTATGCTGAACGGCGAAGTTATCCGTTTGGATGGTGCAATCCGCATGGCGCCGAGGTAACATGACACCCGATTTTTGGTCCCCCGAATTCAACATTGATCACCGCGCTGACGGCTCGATCGTAATGCAACAAAAGACTGCGCTGCCAGACCATCTTCCGACGTTGGCGGACTATTTGGACAAATGGGCAGATGCGGAGCCTGATCGGCCTTGGCTTGCAAGACGCGGGGCAGACGGTGATTGGGTCAAGATCCCTTATGGCGCTGCACGAAACCAAGCGCAGGCCATTGGCGCGTCGCTGTTGGCGATGGGGTTGGGGCCAGATCGGCCACTGTTGATCTTGTCAGAAAACAGCCTTGAACATGGGATTCTCGCGGCGGCTTGCTTTTATGTTGGCATTCCTTATGCGCCAGTTTCTCCTGCGTATTCATTGGTGTCCAAGGACTATGCCAAGCTCAAAGACATTGTTGCTTTGCTGAAACCTGGTGCGATCTTTGCTGACAACGGGGCGGCCTTTGCGCCTGCGATTAAGGCTGTTTCTGATGAGAGCTGCAAAGTTATCAATCTCACGGACCCTATGGACGGAGCCGTTTCCTTTGACACACTTGCGCAAGGTGACGTGTCAGAAAGTGAAAACGCACGGGCGGCAATAACAGGCGAGACGGTTGTTAAATACCTCTTCACGTCTGGGTCAACAGGATCGCCCAAAGCGGTGATCAATACCAACAAGATGATCTGCGCCATGGAAGCAATGGTGCGCGATTGCTATCGGTTTTTGACCAAGGAACCACCCGTTGTTTTGGATTGGGCTCCTTGGAACCACACCGCGGCTGGTAACAAGGTTTCGTACCTCGTTTTGACCAATGGTGGCACGTATTACATCGATGATGGTAAACCAGCTCCGGGCAAGATTGATGAAACTATCCGCAATCTGCGAGAGGTTGCCTGCACATGGTATTTCAATGTGCCAGTTGGGTGGGATATATTGATTGACGCCTTGGAAAACGACGACGCATTGGCGGAAACGTTCTTTAGCAAACTTGGTATGATGTTTTATGCTGGCGCTGGCATGGCGCAGCATACGTGGGATCGCTTACAGGCTGTTGGACGTAAAACGACAGGACATGAAGTTCTTTTAGCCACAAGCCTTGGCGCGACTGAAACAGCGCCTTTTGCGCTCGCCTGTACGGACGTTCAGAAGTTTTCTGGCAATGTTGGCGTGCCTGCGGCTGGTCTTTCGATGAAGTTGGCACCAACGGGTGACAAGATGGAACTGCGGCTGAAAGGGCCAAGCATTACACCAGGGTATTACGGTGATAGTGCCAAAACGGCTGAGTCCTTTGACGAAGAAGGCTACTATATGATGGGCGATGCGTTGCGCCCTGCAGACCCAGATGATTTGTCCAAAGGCTTTTTCTTTGATGGCCGTATTGCTGAGAACTTCAAGTTAAACACTGGAACTTGGGTTGCGGTCGGCGTTGTCCGAGCAAAGCTCGTTGACGCCATGGGTGGTTTAATCAGTGACGCTGTCATAACAGGGGAAAACGAGGCGCAACTTGGGGCGCTGGTTTTGGTGCCTGAAACGGCGGATGCTGAAATGCGCGCTCAGATCAAAAGCAAACTGGCAGAGGCTGCTCAGCAAGCAACTGGGTCCGCTAGCCGCGTAAGGCGTGTCTTGATCTTGGACAAAGTGCCGAGTTTCGACCGTGGTGAGATTACCGAAAAAGGCTCGCTTAATCAGCGTGCAATGCGGTCAAATAATTCAGATGCTATTGCGCAGCT
>CAYWIR010000320.1:0-3541 GCA_964458375.1 uncultured Neptunicoccus sp. | reverse complement strand
CGTCAGAACAAACACCGGCAACGCAATCGCGTTCAACTTTGCGCCGAGCGTCATGCTGTCATTGATCATCGCCACAGATGAAAACCAACCGAGCTTTACGGCCACGAAATACATGACCACATAACCGATCAAAAACTCAGGGATGGAAATGGACGTCAACGTCACCCCCGAAATCAGCTTATCAGGCCAACGGTTCTGATAGCGTACCGCCAAGAGGCCCAGAAAAATCGCCAATGGCACGGCCACAACCGCCGCCCAAAACGCGAGGAATAAGGTATTGCTCAGCCGCTTCCCCAAACTCTCGCCGATATCTCGGCCATTGGTCAAAGCGGTGCCCAAATCTCCCTGCAATGCCGCAAAAAGCCAATCGAAATACCGCGTCACAGGCGGATCGTTCAAACCCAGTTCGGCGCGTAAATTGGCAAGGGATTCAGGTGTCGCGCTTTGCCCCAAAACGGACTGCGCCACATCACCTGGCAAAATTTGCGTGCCGATGAAAATCATCACAGACGCCGCAAGCAACAAAAGGAGGCTCAGCGCAACGCGCTGAACCACCAGTTTCAAAATAGGATGCATGTGAACTTACGCGAAGTGTGTACGCATCGCAGCAAAGCCATTCATCAGCTCTGCGTTTGGATCACCTTGGTACCCAGCAATCTTGTCAGACACCGCATCCACAAAGTCGTTGAACATCGGACAGATAAGGCCGCCCGTGTCACGCACCATGTACCCCATTTCAGAATACAACGCCTTGCGCTTGTCGTTGTCCAACTCGCCCTTGGCTTTGTTCAACAAGGCATCAAACTCTGGGTTCTTAAAGCGTGTGTCGTTCCAATCTGCACTGGACAGATACGCCGTAGAATACATCTGATCTTGGACAGGACGACCGCCCCAATAAGACGCACAGAACGGCTGCTTGTTCCACACTTCAGACCAGTAACCATCATTCGGCTCACGCTTGATTTCCAGCGGAATCCCCGCTGCGCGTGCGCTCTCTTGGAACAACGCCGCCGCATCAACCGCACCTGGGAAGGCACCATCTGCAACACGCAGGATGATTGGGCTGCCGTCATGGCCAGATTTCTTGTAGTGCTCCGCCGCTTTCGCTGCATCGTATTCACGCTGTGGGATGCTTTCGTCAAACAAAGGATAGGCTTTGTTGATCGGCATATCGTTCCCAATAGACCCATAACCACGCAGAATTTTGTCCACCATATCGCTTCGGTTGATCGCCAATTTCAGCGCCATGCGCAGCTCATTGTTGTCAAACGGTGCTGTGTCAGCGTGCATAATGAACACATAATGCCCACGGCCCGCTACATTCTGAATGGACACACCAGGGGCGCGGTCAATCAGGCTCGCAACCTTTGGATCAACGCGGTTGATCATGTGAACCTGACCAGATTGCAACGCCGCCGTCCGCGCTGTCGCATCGTTGATAACCAGAACTTCAGTGGAGTCATAAGACGCGCCACGATCCGCGTTCCAGTAATTCGGATTTGCTTTCCACAAATGGCGCACACCGGGCTCATCTGCTTCCAACATGTACGGGCCTGTGCCCACACCATCCGCTGCATTGTCCATGCCGCCATTTGGCTGAACAATCAGGTGATAATCCGCAATCAGATACGGCAAATCCGCGCTAGGCGCTGTCAGCTTCATAACCAGATTGTCACCATCCACAGACATTTCATCAATGCCCTTCATGATGCCCAAAGCACCAGATTTGGACTCGTCGTTGGAATGACGCTGCATGGTTTTCAGCACGTCATCAGCCGTCATTGTCTTGCCGTTGTGGAACTCCACACCCTGACGAATTTTAAAGCGCCATGTCTGTGCATCATCACTGGCTTCAAAGCTCTCGGCCAAACGCATATCCAACTGGCCGTTCTCATCCACACCCAACAATGTGTCCCCAAACAGACGCAGGTTTAGGAAAGGAACTGAAGACGCTGTCAGCGCAGGGTCTAGCGTGTTGGTGCTTTCACCGCCGCCCAGACCTTGGACCAAGTGACCACCCTTTTTGTGCGCCGCCGCGTGTGTTGCATCCGCAAACATCGCGCTCGCCACACCTGCAGTCACGCCAAGCGCACCCGCACGGCCCAGAAACTCGCGGCGCGAAACCAGCCCTTTTGCGGCTTTGCCAGCTAAATACTTCAGTTCATCATTCATATTCTCTCTCCCAGATATTTTAGATTCTTAATAGAATTAGAGTGCGGTGAATCTACCCCTAAGTGCAAGTGTTTCCTTACGAAGTTTGCGCCGCCCCACTCCGCGGACAAGCCCATACCGTGCCTATGTAACAGCCTCGCAAAACACGTTTATTTGGCCAAAAATCACGCAAGCAACACAACCGCTACACCTTATCGACCCGCGCCGACCAATCTTTGGAAAACACGGGTTTATCCCCCTCAAAAGCCTCTAGTTTTGCGTTCACGACAAAAGCGCCATCCTCTGACCGCAACGCAACATGGGATTTCGTATGCACCATCCAATCTCCGCGCCCATAGGACCGCTCCCACGCAAAGGTTGCCCGCGCAGAACTCGGATCACCCTCTTCAATCTCAAACACCTCATGCACTTTTTGCGCGGTTTTCAATCCCGTTTGCGGGTTCTCAATCAACCCATCGTCACCAATGATCTCTTGCCGCCAGACGTCTCTACTCTGCGCAACCTGTTTGCTTTCCATTCGCTCAGAATACCGCTTGAAATCAATATGTTCCGCACCCTTCGCAGGATCAAATGCAACGGGCACACCTTCCCCATCCAGAACAGGCAATGTCAGCGCCCCCGCCTCAACATGCAGGGTCACATTTTCATCTTCTGGCCAGATAAACGGGAAATAACTCGGCGATATGGCCACACGCAAACAATGCCCTGCAGGAATGCGATAGGCCGCTTGATCAAGCCTCACATCAACCTCCACAGATTGCCCCTTTGGCATATCCACGACCCGATCATGCCCGTCACGATGCCGCAAATTCAAAAACCCATGGGCAATCAACGCAGAGGTCCCATCAGGCCGCACATCACACAGCCGCACCGCCACTTGCGCACGCGGTTGGTCACTGGCAACCGTCAACGCCACCTGTGCGGCACCCACAATCTCCAAATCCTTCGTCAGCGGCGCACCATCAAAACAAAGTGACTTTCCGTCATCCGCCGTCTGATCATCGGGCAATTCCCCGGGGCCAAAGCCAAACGGAAAATACTCCCCCGTCCCCTGCCCACAGGTCACATCCGTTGCCACAGACCGCGCAACAGGCCCTGCCACATCAGCCAAAGCCTCTCCAGAAAACGCCAAAACCTGCTTTCCAGCGCCACGCGGCTGATCCAACCCGACCCAGTGCCCAGCGCGTGTTTCAAACGACACTTCAGGCTTAACACTGTCCATTACATACACCCGATAGGCAGGGTCTTGCGCCACCCCGCGATCAATGCCTTTCAACCAATGATCCCACCAGCGCAGCATTTCCCCCAGAAAATCAATCTGCGGCCCGGGAACTCCGATATGCGGGTATTTATGGTTCCATGGCCCCAC
>CAYWIR010000319.1:0-3552 GCA_964458375.1 uncultured Neptunicoccus sp. | reverse complement strand
GTGCAGAAATTTGCGCCGAATGCACATGGGGATCAGATATCGTCACCGCCGCCTCACTCCACTTCGCGGCCTCCACACCGCAAGGCGCATTGTTGAACACCTGCGATCTGTCGTCCTACGTTGGCCCAAGGATCGCGCCCGATTGCCCAACCCGTAAGGATGGTCGCATCGCCCCACCCGATGGTGTGGGTTTGGGGGTAACACCCGACACGGACCGCCTTGGCACTCCCCTCTTGGAACTGGACTAAGACATGCAAAAACTGACATCACAATCAGATTGGATCGCCCGCGCAGAGGCTGTTTTACCTGCGGGGGGCTTTGGCAATTTCGACCCCGACATCATGATCGCACGGGGCGAAGGCAGCCGCGTCTGGGATGAAGACGGAAACGAATACATCGACTATCTCATCGGATCAGGTCCCATGCTGTTGGGCCATGGTCACCCAGAAGTCATGGAAGCCGTGCTCGAACAACTGCCCAAAGGCATGACCTTCTTTGCCAACAACTCCAAAGGTGTCGAACTGGCCGAAGCCATCGTTGACGCTGTCCCCTGCTGCGAACAAGTCAGGTTCGTCGCATCAGGTGGAGAGGCCGACATGTACGCGATCCGACTGGCCCGCGCCTATACAGGACGCAACAAAATCCTGAAATTCGAAGGCGGCTATCACGGCATGAGCGCCGAAGCCCAGATGAGCCTCGCACCCGCTGCCCGCGTCAATTTCCCCCAAGCCGTTCCCGACAGCGCTGGCATTCCGCAAGGTGTTGCCGATCAAATGCTCATTGCGCCATACAATGACTTGACCGCGGTTGAGGCGTTGTTGAACGAAGACAAAGATATCGCCGCCATTATCGCCGAGCCGTTGCAACGGATCATCCCAGCCGCGCCTGGTTATCTGCAAGGTCTGCGCGATCTCTGCGATAAACATAGTGTTCTGCTGATCTTTGATGAAATCGTCACTGGCTTTCGCTTGGCCTATGGCGGCGCGCAAGAACGCTACGGCGTGACCCCTGACATCTGCACCTTGGGCAAGATCATTGGCGGTGGCTTTCCTCTCGCCGCCCTAGGAGCCAGCACGGAAATCATGCAGCATTTCGACAAATCTCAGGTCGGTGCGGACAAATGGCTCATGCAGTTGGGTACGCTTTCTGGCAACCCTATCGCAGCGGTTGCAGGGCTCAAAACCATGGAAGTTTTGCGCCGCGAAGGAAGCTATGATCAACTGCGCGCCATCGGCAAAACGCTTCAAGACATGCAAAGCAGCGCCTTAACCAAAGCGGGTGTTCCACACCAAATCTGCGGCGATGAAACCCTGTTTGATATCTTTTTCACCACGTCAGCCTGCCGTGACTATCGTTCGGCAAAACATGACAATCCCGCTCAAAATACGGCATATAACGCAGCCTTGCGCGAACACGGCATCTTCAAATCACCCGGAAAACTCTACCCTTCCCTCGCCATCACTGCCGCCGATTTAGAGCATACACAGGACGCAGTGACCAAAGCCGTGAACGCCACATTCTTGGCTTAAACATGCCACCACCGTAACCGTGAAACGCAACTGACCAACAAGGCACCCTCTCGCCCTTTCAGTTGCGTTTCAGGTTTCACATTTCCATCTTCAGGCCAACGCGCTACCTTTGTGGAAATTCATCCTTTCCCCATCCAAAGGCAGAATCCATGACCCGCATCGTACGCCTTATCACAGCAATCATCTTCGCCCTGATGCCTTCCATCGCAATGGCACAATCACCAGAGGCGACAGCAGCCCTAAAGGCCCGAAACGCAGGGCAGCCTGTCCACGCTGAAAACTGGATGGTCAGTGCCGCCAACCCACTGGCCGTGCAAGCAGGCGCTGATGTGCTGCGCAAAGGGGGCACTGCTGCGGATGCCATGGTCGCCGTTCAGGCGGTGCTCGGCCTTGTGGAACCGCAATCGTCGGGCCTTGGCGGCGGCGCATTTCTGGTGTGGTTTGACGCCGCAACAGGCAAAGTCACCACGCTCGATGGACGTGAAACGGCACCCCTTGCGGCGACACCAACGCTCTTTCAGGATGAAACAGGTGCACCGCTAAAGTTCTTTGATGCCGTCGTAGGCGGCCGCGCAGTTGGCACACCTGGAACGCCGATGTTGATGGCAGACGCACACAAACGCTGGGGCACTGCGGATTGGGCTGGCTTACTACAACCCGCCGTCGACCTTGCCGCTGACGGCTTTGCCGTATCTCCCCGCATGGCCGACAGCATCGCGGCCGATCCTGATCGCCTGTCCCGCTTTCCGACAACCGCTGATTATTTCTTCCCCAATGGCACACCATTGCAGGCAGGCGAGATGCTTAAAAATCCAGCCTACGCCAACACCCTACGCACCCTGCAAACCCAAGGAACAACAGGCTTTTATACAGGTGAAATTGCGCAAGACATCGTTAAAACCGTGCACACAGCAGCGGGAAATCCGGGCGTCCTCTCCCTCGTTGACCTTGCGATTTACAAGGTCAAAGAACGGGCCCCTGTCTGCGTTACCTACCGCAGCTATGACGTCTGTGGCATGGGGCCGCCCTCCTCTGGTGCGCTTACGGTTGGTCAAATCCTGAAACTGATCGAACCCTTCGATATCAAATCCCTTGGCCCTGACAGCGCAGAAACGTGGCGCATTATCGGCGATGCCTCCCGCCTCGCCTTCGCAGATCGCGGTCGCTACATGGCTGACAGCGATTTTGTACCGGTGCCGACCAAGGGACTCGTAGACCCAACCTATCTTGCGACCCGCGCGGAGCTGCTAAAATCGGACACCGCATTGGACAAAACCACCGCAGGCGACCCGGCCTTTGACCACTCTCTAAACTGGGCGGATGACGACAGCATCGAACTCCCCTCCACCTCACATTTTTCTATCGTGGACAGCTACGGCAACGCTCTGTCCATGACCACAACCGTGGAAAACCGCTTCGGCTCGCGCTTGATGTCTGGGGGCTTCATCCTCAACAACGAACTCACGGATTTCTCGTTTCGCACCAACAGCAATGGCAAACCCATCGCCAACGCACTGGCGCCGGGCAAGCGCCCACGCTCATCCATGTCCCCTACAATTGTGCTAAAGGATGGCAAACCCGTGCTCGTCATTGGCTCCCCTGGTGGCAGCCGCATCATCGGGTTCACCGCGCAAACCATTATCGCGCACATTGATTGGGATATGGATATCCAAGCCGCCATCGACATGCCGCGCCGCGTAAACCGTTGGGGCAAATTTGAACTCGAAGACAAGGGCAAAACCGCAACCCTACAAACAGAGCTGGAAACCATCGGTTTCAATGTTGATGTCAAACCCATCAACTCTGGCCTACACGGCATTGCGATTGGTGACACACTTACAGGCGGCGCAGACCCCAGACGCGAAGGCATAGCCTTGGGCGACTAAACCTCGTCAATCTTGCCTCAGTCAGCCAACTGCTCGGCCACACGGGACAGCATATCTAAACAGGCCGCCAACTGATCGCGGCTGACAAATTCATCTGGCTTATGGGCCTGTTCGATGGACCCCGGCCCACAGATAAC
>CAYWIR010000318.1:0-3564 GCA_964458375.1 uncultured Neptunicoccus sp. | reverse complement strand
CGACCCCAGCAAACACGCGCCATAAGGCGGCAACGGTTGCTCGCCACAAGGATTCGTCGCCGCGATGGTTTCACAATAATTCAGGTTGTTCTTCTCATTGATCCGATCAATGAAGATCACGCCCGGCTCGGCGAAATCATAGGTGGATTTCATAATCTTGTTCCAAAGATCCACCGCTTGAACGGTTTTATAAACCTTCCCGTCCCACTCCAAATCCCACGTGGTATCGGCCTTCACCGCATCCATGAACGGGTCCGTCACCAGCACAGACAGGTTAAACATCCGCAACCGCGCACTGTCTTGTTTGGCGGTGATGAAATCCTCAATATCAGGATGATCACAGCGCATGGTCGCCATCATGGCCCCGCGCCGTGACCCTGCGGACATAATCGTGCGGCACATTGCATCCCACACATCCATAAACGACAATGGCCCAGACGCATCCGCCGCAACGCCCTTCACCGTGGCGCCTTTGGGGCGAATGGTGGAAAAATCATACCCGATGCCGCCACCTTGTTGCATGGTCAGCGCGGCCTCTTTCAGCATATCAAAAATGCCGCCCATGCTGTCAGGCACAGTGCCCATAACGAAACAATTGAACAGCGTCACCGACCGTTCGGTCCCTGCCCCTGCCAAAATCCGACCCGCAGGCAAAAACTTGAACCCTTCCAACGCATCATAGAACTTTGGCTCCCAATCCGCTGGCGTTTTTTCAACAGATGCCAACGCACGGGCCACGCGACGCCATGAATCTTCCACCGTTTCATCAATCGGCGCACCGCCAGCATCTTTAAAGCGGTACTTCATATCCCAAATTTGCTCGGCAATAGGGGCGGAAAATGCGGACATGGGCGTCAACTCTCTGAACTGGTGTGTCTGATGTAAGTTGACGAAATTAGAGCGCGGTTGCGCAGCCGTCAACGATTCTGCTCGGGTCTTCTTTGGTCGGTCTGATTTGTCGCAGACTCAATTATTTGGATTTCCATAAAACACAGAATCGCGGTACTGTTAACACCAATTACACAATATCTAGTGGTCAGATGCCAAAACAACACATCAACTTGATCAAACTCTGCGTTGGCGCAGACAGCTTCGAAGACCAAGCAGGTTGGATCAAAACCCGCGTGGCCACAGGCGGACCCGATTATCTTCCAACCCACGTCACCCGCATGTGGCCCAAACAAGAAGAAGCACTGCTCAATGGCGGCTCGCTCTATTGGGTCATCAAAGGTGCGATCCAAGCCCGGCAGAAAATTGTGCGCTTGGACGAGGTGATCGGCCATGATGGCATCCGCCGCTGCGCCATTGTGATGGAGCCAGAACTGATCCGCACCAACAATGCGATCCGCCGCCCCTTCCAAGGTTGGCGATACCTAAAACCCGAAGATGCCCCCGCCGATTTGCCCCAATCCCGCGTGGCAGATGACGCTTTGCCCAAAGACCTCGCACTGGCGCTCGCCGACATTGGGCTGCGATAACGCAACCGTGTTCGACAGATTCAGCCTTTTGTGGTAAAATGCTCGGATACGGAGGATTCACCATGAAAACAATCGTACTCGCATCAGCATTGATCCTATCCCCAGCCCTGTCATTCGCAATGGGCTGCAAAGGATCAGATCACACCCAAACCACGGCATCTTGTCCTTCTGGGCAAACCTGGGACGCTGATAAATCCAGCTGCGTGGACGCCGTAACCAGCTAAGGCTGCGTCCACCCCGTTTTCGCTGACAACTCTGCAAAGCCTGCCTTTGCGGACCCTGACCAGTCTGCCATTTTACTGGCAAAAACGGTCGCTTGTGATTGCAAAATCAAACCATCCGTCAAAATCCGCAACCCGTTGGCCCGCAGCGTATCCCCCGTTGACGTGATATCGGCAATCGCCTCGGCCGTAAGGTTTTTCACTGTGCCTTCCGTCGCACCTTGGCTGTCGATCAACTGATAATCCGCCACACCCTGATCGCTCAGGAACTGACGCACCAACCCATGATATTTTGTGGCAATACGCAGGCGAAACCCGTGATCCGTGCGAAATTGCGCCGCAACAGCATCCAGATCATCCACCGTCGTCACATCAACCCAGGCATCAGGAACAGCGATAATCAGATCGGCATGGCCAAACCCCAGCGGCTCGACCTCATCCACAATCGCTTGCCAGTCGCCCATCTTTTCACGCACCAAATCGGTGCCCGTAACGCCCAGATGAATACGCCCAGCCGCCAGCTCTTTGGGGATTTCCCCCGCTGACAGCAGCACCAATTCGATGTTGTCCATGCCTTTCACAACACCCGCGTATTCACGTTCTGATCCTGTACGCTGCACGGACACACCGCGATCTGCGAACCAGTCAATCGTCTTGTCCTGCAAGCGGCCTTTGGACGGGATACCCAGTTTTAACATCAGATAACCCCCTCTTGCACAGACACCAAGACTTCGGGGCGGATCACACCCCCAACAGCCGCAATAGAGCGCCCTTGCCCAAGCACATGGGTCAGCGCATCATACCGCCCACCACTGGCGACCACGGGCAAATCAGGGCGGTTTTCAGCGGTAAAGCCAAACACAAACCCATCGTAATATTCCATGTTTGTGCGCCCAAAGGACACCGCAAACGGCAAGTCGTCCGCGCTTACACGGCGCGCTGCCAAGGCTTGCAAACGGTCTTCCATTGCATCTGCAGGCGCTTTCAAACAGGGGAAGCTCTGCGCCATATCGCGCAACTCTGCCAGCACATCTGCGGAACGGCCTTTCAACGCCAAAACCGCCTCCACCATTGCAACCTCTTCGCGCGAAATCGGGGCGGCAACCGCATCTTCCTGCAACACCGCAATCCGCGCCAAAACCTCTGCTTCAGACCGCAACCCTTGCTGCGCACCCGCAACGGCCACAACACCTTGCGCGCCCACGGCAGCCACTTCGGCCAGCAAGGTCGTGCGCGCCTCTGGCATATCGCTCACGCCGCCATATCGTTCCAACAGCTTCACAAACCGCGGGGCACGCCACACATGACGGCGCAGCGCCGCGCGGCGGCGATCCGTTGTGGTCAACCCATCAACAGCGGCCAGCAAAACGCTCATGTCCCCTGTTGAAACCTTCAACCCATAAGGCGCCAATATCCCTGAAAACAGCGAAAACACCTCTGCATCCGCTGCCGCTGGATCGGTGCGATCGAACAGCTCGTATCCCACCTGCGTAAATTCTGTGCTGCGCCCGCCCATCTGTTTGCGCCACACACTGCCGTTGTAGGTGTACCGCGCAGGCTCTGCACCTTCCGCCATATGCCGTTGCACAATCGGAACCGTGAAATCGGGCCGCAACATCTGTTCGCCCAGCATCGGATCATGGGTCACAAAGGCCCGCGCTCGGATGTCCTCGCCATAAAGATCAAGCAACACATCCGCAGGCAACAGGCTGTCAGTTTCCACAGGCAAAGCGCCCGCCAGCACAAAACTGTTGGCCAGCCGATCAGCCTCTTCTTTGATACGCGCACGGCGGTCGTTTTTCATTAGCCCTCAGCCCGCGCAATCATCGCCTTTACTTCGGCCACCAAATCCCCACGCGCAATTT
>CAYWIR010000317.1:0-3564 GCA_964458375.1 uncultured Neptunicoccus sp. | reverse complement strand
GGTGCTTCTTCTGCAACAGCTTCTTCTTCCTTCTTCGCGGCCTCTTTGATCGCGTTCACGCGCTTAACGAGCAAGAACACAACAAATGCGATGATCAGGAAGTTGATGACGGCCATGATGAATGAACCGTAAGCAAAGGCGGCAACGCCAGCTTCGCGAGCATCTGCCAAAGATGTTCCGTCGGCAACTTCGCCAGCCAGAACGATGTATTTGTTTGTGAAATCTGTGCCACCCATGAACAAACCCACGATTGGGTTGATCAGGTCATCGACCAAGGATTTAACAATTGCAGTGAATGCTGCACCGATGATGATACCAACGGCCATGTCCATGACATTACCTTTGGCGATGAAGTCTTTAAATTCTTGAAGCATGGTATCCCCTTTAGCTTTCAGTAAGCGCCCCTTGCGCGTGAGGAGTAAATGGGGGGTTGGTAACGAAAAACAACCCTCTAATGAGAGTAAAATTCTCAAAATCAGGTCAAATCGCCGAATTTTTGCAGTATTTCAGCCAAATTCACCTAAGGCGGATGCTATTTTGCCATCTTCGCAACGACACTTGCTATCGCAAGCGCAGAGGTCACACCTGGGCTTTCCATGCCAAATAGATGCACCAAACCTGCATGTCCATGGTCAGTTGGGCCTAAAAACACAAAATCTGATTGCCTGTTTGGATCGCGTGAAATGCGCGGACGAATGCCACAGCCATCAGGGTGCAAGGCTCCTTTTGGCAATGCAGGCCACCACCGCCGCACGCTGGCTTCAAAGGCTTCGGCCTGATCCGAGTCTTGGCTATAATCCACGATGGGCGGCTCAAGATATTTCAGATCAGGGCCAAACCGAAAACCACCCCCAAGGTCGCGCGTGTAATGGACGCCAAGGGATTCATCCGCAGGAACAGGATATATAAGGTGTTGGAACGGCGCAGGCCCTGTCATGCTGAACCAACTGCCCTTGGCAAAATACTGGGGTGGAATATGCGCACTAGCATATCCTTCAATGCTCCGCGCCACATCCCAAGCACCAAGACCAGCCGCGTTGATCAGGGTTCTACATTTCAATCGCGTTTGATCCGCATCCCCAATGGATAGGACATACCCATCACCCTGTGGAACCACCTTTTGAAGCGGGGAACCAAGCGCCACAAACGCACCCTCCGCCTCTGCTTCCCCAAGCAGCGACAGGATAAACGCAGGCACATCAACAATCCCTGTGCTCGGCGACAATATCGCCCCCTTGCAGGCCAGTTCTGGCTCCAACGCAATGGCATCCGCTGCCGTTAGCTGCACCAGATCATCGACACCATTTGCCGCAGCATTTGTAATCAACTTCGGGATTTTCGCCGTGTCCTGATCCGTTGCAGCAACAATTAATTTTTGCGTATTCTCAAACGGCACATGACGGTCTGTGCAATACTCATAGAGCATCTGCTTACCCGTTACACACAACTGCGCTCGCCAAGAATTTTGCTCGTAATAAATACCTGCATGAATAACCTGCGAATTGCGCGAAGACGTGTGCTGCGCAATGCGCTCTTCCGCCTCTAGGATCAGAACATCATGGCCTGCCCGCGCCAACTTGCGTGCCACGGCAATGCCAATAATGCCTGCACCAACCACAACTGTTTGAATGCTGTCCATCGAGGTTTGACCGTTCCTTTTGGGCAAAGCGTATCACCAGCGGTTTAAAACGCAAAGCGCACAACACGAACCAATCGCGCCCATCGAACTCCTGTCCAATGGGCGCTCAAGGATTATTCTAGCTGCTCACCTCTGGCGGTTTAACTGCGCAGTGTGCCGCCCGTGGCTTTGCCGACTTTTTCAACGATCTTGGCGCTCACGGCCTCAATATCTTTGTCCGTCAGCGTCGCGTCTTTGGGTTGCAAACGCACAGTGATCGCAACAGATTTTTTACCTTCGCCCATCTGCGCTTCGGCCTTTTCGCCAGTGAACTGATCGAAAACCGCCGCATCTGTGATCAACGCTTTGTCCGCACCTTTGGCTGCATTAATCAGCGTCAGCGCCTCAACCTCATTGTCGACCACAAAGGCGAAATCGCGATCAACTGCCTGCAAGTCAGAAATCTGCAGCGCAGGCCGTGTTGACGTGGATTTTTTCGGGAAGGGAGGCTTTGCAATATGTACAGCAAAAGCAACCGCTGGGCCTTTGACGCCCATCGCCTTCAAAACCTTAGGGTGAATTTCGCCAAATCCAGCCAGCACATTCTTTGGACCAAGCGACAATTTACCCGACCGACCAGGGTGCCACCACGCATTCGCACCTCGCAGCACCATCAATTTGTCTGGCGCGCCGATGGCGGACAAAACCGCCTCCGCATCCGCTTTGGCATCAAACGTGTCCACGGCGCGGCGTGCACCAAACGGATCACGCGGACCTGTGTTCCCAACCAGCAACCCTGTCGCGAGCACTTCTTGCTCTTCTGGCTCTCCGCCATGGAACACGGGGCCAACTTCGAACAGCGCCAAATCCGTGTAACCACGCGCCTGATTTCGGGCCGCCGCGGCCAACAAACCTGGCAACAAGGATGGGCGCATGTGGCTCATCTCAGAAGAAATTGGATTGCCAAGCATCACAGCATCGGACCCACCGCCGAACATCTCCGCCGAGGCTTTATCAATGAACGAATAGGTCACACATTCATTATAGCCGAGCGCTGCAACCGTGCGCCGCGCCATAGCTTCGCGCTTTTGCATGGGCGTCAGGATCGGCTTTGCCACCCCAACAGAGGCACGGGGCAACGGAACACCTTCCAGCTTCGTCAGCGACGCAATCCGCGCCACTTCTTCCACCAAATCAGCAGACCCCAATACATCAGGACGCCATGTCGGCGGCGTCACTTGATCCCCGTCCACGGTGAAGCCCAAGGCCTCTAACGTTTCAACTTGCGTTTCCGCTGGAATGGTCATCCCAACCAAAGACTGAACACGATCCGTATCAAGCTTGTATTGCCGCGACACATCAGGGACCGTGCCCGCAACAACAATGTCAGACGCCTCACCACCGCAATACTCTTGGATCATCGCTGTGGCATGGTCCAACCCATCACGGGAAAACGCAGGGTCCACACCCCGTTCAAACCGATACCGCGCGTCAGAGTTGATCTTCAAAACCCGCCCTGTTTGCGCCACACGGATCGGCGTCCAATACGCGCTTTCCACGAACACATTCACGGTGTCTTCGGTACACCCTGTTTCCAAGCCACCCATAACACCTGCAAGGCTCTCAACCGCGTTGTCATCAGAAATCGCCAGCATTCCTGCTTCAAGCGTATATTCCTTGTCATCGAGCGCAACGAGGCTTTCACCCCCCTTGGCGCGATGCACCCTAAGGTTCCCCTTCACCTTATCCGCATCAAACACGTGCAGCGGACGGTTCTGATCATAGGTGAAATAGTTCGTCACATCGACCAACATGGAAATCGGCCGCAAGCCAATCGCCTTCAACGCCGCTTGCATCCAATCAGGCGACGGCCCGTTCTTTACGCCTTTAATGACGCGACCAAAGAACACAGGACAATCATCCAGCGTATCCGCATCAATCGACAC
>CAYWIR010000316.1:0-3572 GCA_964458375.1 uncultured Neptunicoccus sp. | reverse complement strand
AATCGGCAACATGGGTTGGTCCATCATCGGCCTCACGCTCATCATCAAAGCGATCCTCTTCCCGCTGGCCTATAAATCCTACGTCTCCATGGCGCGGATGAAGGAACTTCAGCCAGAAATGGAGAAACTGAAAGAGCAGCACGGCGAAGACCGTCAAGCCATGCAGCAAGGCATGATGAAGCTCTACAAGGAAAAGAAGGTAAACCCAGCCGCTGGCTGTTTGCCGATCCTCCTGCAAATTCCGATCTTCTTCTCTCTCTACAAAGTGATCTTCGTAACCATCGAACTGCGCCACGCGCCGTTCATCTGGTGGCTGACGGACCTTTCCGCACCAGACCCAACATCTTTCTTGAACCTGTTCGGTCTGCTGCCGTGGTCCACACCTGGGCCAGAGTCGTTCTTCGCGATCTTCTCCATCGGTGTGTTCCCAATCTTGATGGGGGTTACCATGTGGATGCAACAGAAACTGAACCCAGCCCCAACGGACAAAACTCAAGCGCAAATCTTTGCGTGGATGCCATGGGTGTTCATGTTCATGCTCGGCGCATTTGCCTCTGGCCTTGTGGTCTATTGGGTTGCAAACAACACGATCACGTTCATCCAACAGTACACGATCATGCGCTCCCAAGGCGTAAAACCAGATATTTTTGGCAACATCAAATCTGGGTTCAAGCGGAACAAAGCGACATAGCGTTTGTCGCTTTAACGCTTGCGTTCCTATCGAAGGGGGTCATGGTTAAAGCACCGAAGCTGATTGCATCAAAGGCAACACCATGATCTCCGTCTCCGACATTTTCCGCCACCCCGTCAAATCCCACGGGCGCGAGGCGCTATCTGCCGTCACCCTTGCCGCTGGTAAAACCATGCCGTGGGATCGTGTCTGGGCCGTTGCACACGACATGGCGAAATTCGACGATGCAAACCCCGCATGGGCCCATTGCGTGAACTTTTCACGCGGCGCCAAAGCCCCTGAACTAATGGCCATTGATGTCACTGTGGATGAGTCTGCGAACACCCTAACCTTCACGCACCCCGCGCTTGATCCGCTCACGATCAACCCTGATTTGCGTGACGACAGCGCAAAGCTGGTGGCATGGACAAAACCCATCATGCCCGCCGACCGCGCTGCATCCCATCGTATCGTTCGCGCCCCTGATCGCGGCATGACCGATACGCCCTTCCCGTCCATCTCAATCAACTCCCACACCTCGCTCGCAGACCTAAGCGAAACCGCTGGCACACCGCTGTCCCCCTTACGCTGGCGCGGCAACATCTGGATTAACGGTGCCGCCCCATGGGATGAGTTTAACTGGATTGGCCGACAGGCCCGCATCGGCGGCGCACTGCTAAAATTCGTTGAACCAATCACCCGCTGCCCTGCCACGACTGCAAACCCCGAAACGGGCAAACGCGATGTGGACACCCTGAAATTCCTGTCTGAAACCTATGGCCACAAAGACTTTGGCGTCTATGCCGAAGTCATCGAAGGCGGTGCGGTTCAGACAGGCGACCAATTGGAATTACTCTAAATGGAACTGCAATTCACCATCGCAGAAGCCCCTGATCACGCAGCCTCAGAAAAGGGCCGCATCCTGTTCGCAGGTGAAACGGATTTCCTAAAAGGCGTCGTCGCCATGTCAGGTCTGCCCGATGCGGATCGGATCGAAGTCTGCTTCGCTGGCCGCTCCAACGTAGGCAAATCCAGCCTGATCAACGCACTAACAGGGCGCAAAGCCCTTGCGCGCACGTCCAACACCCCAGGGCGCACACAAGAAATCAACTTCTTCACCATGGGCGAAGAACACTACCTTGTGGACGTTCCAGGCTACGGGTTTGCCAACGCGCCCCTGCCCATCGTCGAAAAATGGCAACGTCTGCTAAAATCCTACCTCTCAGGCCGCCCTTCCTTGCGCCGCGTTTTCCTGCTGATCGACGCACGCCACGGCCCCAAAAAGGTCGACACAGACATCATGCAACTGCTGTCCAAATCTGCTGTGACCTTCCAAGTGGTCATGACAAAATGCGACAAACTAAAAGCCGCCGACCTTGGCAAAGTCACCGATCGCACAGTAGAGGCCATCCGCAAATTCCCCGCTGCGTACCCTGAAATCGTGCAAACCTCCTCGGCCAAAGGCGACGGCATCGCCACGCTTCGCGCCATCGTTGCAGGCATCGTTTAAGCCCCAATCACCCACGATCCTGCGCCCATTTCCTTAACCGAAATGTCAAATTGCACTGGTTCAATCAAACAAATCATTTGCAAGCGAGATACCCCCGTGTCAGCACATATGAATGACGCAACACATACTCATCATCGGCGCTGGCATTATCGGCTCCTCACTCGCCTATCGCCTTGGGCAGGCCGGGTGCGCGGTCACGCTTCTTGATCCCTCCACAACGGGTGGCACGGCAAGCAGCGCATCCTTTGGGTGGGTCAACGCAACTTATGAAAACCCAAAACCCTATTACACTCTCCGCCGATACGCGATGGACGCATGGGACCGCGTAAAACCTGACCTGCCTGATCTGCCCTACCAACAAAACGGCACGCTCTACGCTGATTTTTACGGAATCCCACTCGAAACTCTGCACACAGAACATACCCCGTGGGGCTATCCGTTTGAATGGCTCACATCAGAACAGATCAGTGCCGTTGAACCTCGACTGACCCACATTCCAGACCGCGCGCTGTTTTGCGCGATAGAAGCACAAGTTCTTCCTGACGGGGCCGCGCGGGTGTTTCGGGATCATGCGCCCAACACCAAACACATCCAATCAACCGCCGATGCACTGATCACAAAAGACGGCGCCGTACTTGGCGCAAACACACCAGACGGACCGCTTTACGCAGATGTCACAGTTCTCGCGGCAGGTGCGCACTCCCAATCCCTAGCAAAAACCGCCGATGTACACGTCCCTCTCGACACGCCTGCGGGGCTGTTGATCCACACAAAACCAACCGAACCCCTTATATCACACACGATCCTAACAGATGGCTTGCACATGCAGCAGCGCCCCGATGGGACCATCACCGCTGGTGGCGATTTTGGGGGAGGCTCCATAAACGATGATCCGATTGCAGGCTCGAAAGAACTCTTCGCCCGCCTGCAAAATGCGCTCAATTCAAACACATTGGAATTCAGCCACCACACCCTTGGCCTGCGCCCGACACCCAAAGACGGAATGCCCATTGTGGGCAGCCCAACCAAAGGGCTGTACGTCACGGTCATGCACTCTGGTGCGACCCTCGCACCGGGCATTGCAGAACTCGCCACTGCGGAAATCACCGCTGGCCACCGCGATGCACTGCTAAACACATTTCACCCAAATCGGTTTGCCAGCTGACGCAACGCCATCCTTGACGTGCGGGTAAACCAAGGCAACCCTTGGGGCATGGCACATATGAAAACCATCGAAATTCAATCTGGCACCTACCGCTTGCCCGCGCAGGTTTACACGCCCGATGGCCCCATCACTGCGGCCTATGTGCTGCACTGTGCAACAGGTGTGCCTGCGGCTTACTATGGTAAGTTCGCGCAGTGGGTCGCCGACCAAGGCTTTGCGATCCTCAC
>CAYWIR010000315.1:0-3586 GCA_964458375.1 uncultured Neptunicoccus sp. | reverse complement strand
ATGTGGTCTGTGGTGATCATATCGCCCAACAAAGCAAGCACTTTGGCACCCTCAACGGAGTCGATTTTCTCTGCTGGTTCCGCTGACATTCCTTGGAAATACGGTGGGTTACGCACATAAGTTGATGTTGCAGGCCAATCGTATGTCAGGCTGTCCGTGGTTGCCACGCCCTGCCATTTTTCATCCCCATCAAACACAGACGCATACTTTTCAAGGAAGGCTTCGCGCGTCACAGTCTGTTCCACCAAATCCGCAATTTCCTGCGTGGAAGGCCAGATGTCTTTCAGGTACACATCGTTGCCGTCTTTGTCCTGACCAATCACATCTGTCGCCAGATTGATATCGAGCGTCCCTGCCAGCGCATAAGCCACAACCAGTGGCGGTGATGCGAGGTAGTTCGCGCGCACATCAGGGCTAATCCGCCCTTCAAAGTTACGGTTGCCAGACAGAACAGCCGTTGCCACCAAATCCCCTTCGGCAATCGCCGCAGACAGTTCAGCTTGGATCGGGCCAGAGTTACCGATACAGGTCGTACAGCCATAACCAACAAGGTTAAATCCAACCTTATCAAGGTCTTTCTGCAGATCAGCCGCTTCAAGATAAGCAGACACAACCTGCGATCCAGGGGCCAAAGACGTTTTCACCCAAGGTTTGCGATCAAGGCCAAGGGCAGCAGCTTTCCGCGCCACCAAACCAGCACCAATCATCACATATGGGTTTGATGTGTTGGTACAGGATGTAATGGACGCGATCACAACTTTGCCGCTTTCCATCGTGTAATCTTCACCCGCAACAGCAACCTCTTTGCCCATTGGGCGCTTAAAGGTCTCTTCCATTTCTTTCTTGAACGCCGCTTTTGCGTTGTCCAAAGCCACGAAATCCTGTGGGCGTTTAGGGCCAGAAATCGCAGGAACAATTGTTCCCATATCCAGCGTCAGTGTGTCTGTGTAGATCGGCGCATAATCCGCATCCCGCCACATGCCGTTTTCCTTGGCATAGGCTTCCACGAGTGCAATCCGTGCTTCATCACGGCCCGTTGTGCGCAGATACCGCAGTGTTTCGCCGTCAATTGGGAAGAAGCCACAGGTCGCACCATATTCTGGCGCCATGTTCGCAATGGTCGCACGATCCGCCAATGGCAGCGTGTCCAGACCTGCACCGTAGAACTCTACGAACTTGCCAACCACGCCCTTCTCGCGCAGCATTTCCACAACTTTCAGAACCAAATCTGTACCCGTTGTGCCTTCAACCATCGCACCTGTCAGCTCAAAGCCGATGACTTCTGGGATCAGCATGGAAATCGGCTGACCGAGCATCGCAGCCTCGGCCTCAATCCCGCCAACACCCCAACCAAGAACAGCCGCGCCGTTCACCATGGTTGTGTGGCTGTCCGTACCAACCAGCGTATCTGGATACGCAACCTCAACACCGTTTTGGTCTTTATCCGTCCAAACAGTTTGCGACAGATACTCAAGGTTCACTTGGTGACAAATACCAGTGCCCGGAGGAACAACCTTAAAGTTGTCAAACGCGCTCTGCCCCCATTTCAGGAAGGTATACCGCTCCATGTTCCGCTCATATTCGCGGTCCACGTTCATCTGGAACGCACGCGGGTTGCCGAACTCATCAATCATAACCGAATGGTCAATCACCAGATCAACAGGGTTTTGTGGGTTAATCTGCTCTGCATCACCGCCCAGATCAACGATCGCATCGCGCATCGCAGCCAGATCGACCACCGCAGGAACACCTGTAAAATCTTGCAGCAGAACACGCGCAGGACGATAGGCAATCTCGCGTGGGTTGTTGCCGCCATTGGCACCCCATTCAGCGAAGGCTTTGATGTCGTCCACAGAAACCGTACGACCGCCATCTTCAAACCGCAGCATGTTTTCCAGAACAACTTTCAAGGACGCAGGCAACTTGGAAAAGTCACCCAAGCCAGCTTCTGTCGCCGCTGAAATGGAATAATAATCAATCGACGCGCCACCGGCGCTGATCGTCTTACGGGTTTTGCTGGTGTCTGTGCCGACTTGTACGGTCATACTGGCCTCCGCTATGGGGTTATGGTGAATTGCCCGCGTAATGCACCATTTGGCTCGCGCTCGCAAGTCCTATTGTATACAATTGTGTACAATAGGTGCGCGAAGAGAATTTCACCCAAACAGACGCCCTTCGCTCCAGGTTTCTAAACCAGCCATTTCGCCCTTAATCCACTCGCGAAACATCCGTACATTGGATTCTTCTTCCACCCCAAGCGGACACACCAGCCTGTAGCGCAAATTGCGCCGCAAACTGTGGGCAAGCGGCATGACCAATTGCCCTGCCTCAATCAAATGCTGCGCCAGCGAAATGCGCCCCAAAACAACGCCGCCCCCATTCACGCCATAGGTCAGCGCGGAATCAGGTGTCGTGAACACAGGCCCATCCGCGTTCTTTTTCACATCATAAAGATCGCACCAAACATCCCAACGCTCATAATCATGCAGCATCCCACCACTTTCTTGGCCCACCATGGCAAATTTGGCCACATCCTGCGGCGTTTTGATCTGATCCGCCAACTCTGGCGACACCATGGGTGTGACCCAATCCACAAAAACGTCTTCGCTGAAATACCCGTCATCATCCCCCGCACCAAAACGCACCGCCAAATCAATCTCGTCCCGTTCAAAGTTCAGCATCCGCAGGCTGGCGGTGAACCGCAATTCCACTTCGGGATGGGCGGTCACAAAACTGCCCATACGCGGTGCCAGCCAGCCCGCCATAAACGCAGGCCCCGCTGTCACTGTCAGGTGCTGCTTTTCAACACGGCGCAGCGCAGAAGACCACGCCCCTTGCAAGGTTTCGAACCCATCCGAAACACTGGGCGCCAACATGCGCCCGATATCCGTTAACTCCACACGCCGATTAAGGCGTAAGAAAACAGGCGCGCCCAAATGCGCCTCAAGTGATTTGATCTGCTGGCTCAGCGCCGCTGGTGTCACATGCAGTTCCGCCGCAGCATTGGCAAAGCTCAGATGGCGTGCGGCGGATTCAAAGGCGCGCAGCGCGTTTAACGGGGGCAATCGGTCATTTGTATGTGTGCTCATACCAGATTAGTAAACCTTAACTGACATGAAAGAAAGTCTCGTTTGTAAAAACCCCCACATCCGTCATATTTAATCCCAACAGACGAACAGACAAAGGACGATGAAAATGGAAACCAAAATCACACAAGCCGACATTGATGCAGGGATTGCACGGGCCCATGAACTGCGCAGCCAAGCCTTCTTTGATGCACTGGTTGCACTGACAACCCCTTTCAAAGAAACCAAAAAGGACGCTCCCATCGCTGCGACCGTTCCCGCCTAAACCAACTATCTTGGCTGTCCCAAGCACAGGGGCAGCCAGCGCAACTTCCATCAAAATACGACCTATAAAGGCCCAAAGAGCCTTTTCTTTTTAAAGCCTCTATTAAAAGCACATTCACCCTAGGAAAAAAACCACCTCAACCAAATCCCAATACTGTCGAAAACAGATCAAATTTGCCGCTTTTCCCAAACCCACTCCCCAAACCACTACAGACCCACAAACACTAAAACGCCAC
>CAYWIR010000314.1:0-3605 GCA_964458375.1 uncultured Neptunicoccus sp. | reverse complement strand
GCCGTTTTGGGGTCTATTTGTTCCCACGGGCCATCTGACAACTGTTTGAAAACAATTTTAAACTTCTCATGCGCGGCGGCGGCGACGGCGCGGTGTTCGCCTGCGCGGTTCAGCAGGGAAAACTCCCGCGGGGTGGAGTTGGGGCAGGGCACAACGTGCAAGTCTTTGAGCGCGGTGGGCGATTGCAGCAAGCAGAAGGCGGATGTGATGGCCCAGCCGTAGCCCGCTTGCACAAAGCGCAGGAGGGATTGGGTGCTGTCAAAGTTGAAGCGCGTCGGGCGGTCTACGCCGATACGGCCCAGTTGTTCGATGATCAGCGCGCCCATCTTGGAGGTGCGGCCATAGCCGACGTAGTTTTCGGTTCGCAAGATGTCGGCCAAGTCGCGGCCTTCAAACGATTTGGGCATGGCGATGACGAAGGGGTCGCGGAACAGGGAGAGGAGTTCGACTTGTGTGGTGTCCACAAACGGCGGGCTGTCCACGGCAAGGTCAAAGTGGCGAGCACGAAAGGCGGTTTCAAGCCACGGGGAAATGCCTGATTTCAGCTCTACCACATGGGCAAAGGACTGCATGGCGCCAACAAATTCAGCGCCAAGGATTTCAGACAGGGTGTCCGACATGCCAATGCGCATGAGCGGTAGGCCTTCTGTGTTCATGGCGCGGATATCGGTGGTGAGTTCGCGGGCTTCACGAAGCAGGCTGGGAGCGCGTTCTAAAAGGATGTTGCCCGCTTCGGTAACCTGTAAAGGGCGGGCGTGACGATCAATCAATTCGACTTCAAAAACCGCCTCTAAGCGTTTGATTTTCTTGGTGACTGCGGGTTGTGTGATTTCCAAAGATCGCGCCGCTTGGGAAATGGATTGATGTTCGGCCACCGTCAGAAACGTTTGCAACAGGTCGAGGTCTGGCAGTTGGAGCATGGCACAAGCATTCCAAATAGGATGAAAGGGGTATAACTTTTGTTAATAGGCATATTTTCCATCACCAAATCAAGCATTTTCGCGTTTAGTTGCGCCTGAGGACAATCATCGTTTTGGAGAGTACAGATGAAAACCCATGCACAGGCAGTTGTGATCGGCGGCGGGTTGGTCGGGTGTTCCATCCTGTACCATTTGGCGAAATTGGGCTGGACGGATGTGGTTCTGCTGGAACGGGATGAGTTGACCTCTGGGTCTACGTGGCACGCGGCGGCGAACCTGCATGGGCTGCATGACAACAACAATATCTCTAAGATTCAATATTATACGATGAACCTGTATAAAGAACTGGAGAAAGAAACGGGCCAAGGCTGCGGTGTGTTTCAACCAGGCTCGATCTATTTAGCGCAAACAGAGGATCGCGAGCACCAGTTGCGCTTGCAAGAGGCTAAAGCGCGGTACTTTCAAGAGAAATTCTATGAATTGACGCCCGAACAGGCGTTGGAAAAGAACCCACTGCTGAATCTGGACGGTGTGCGGTGCATCATGTTTGAAGAGGACGGTGGCAACGTTGATCCCTCTGGCGTGACGCAAGCCTATGCCACGGGTGCACGGCAAATGGGGGCGGAAATCCACCGCTTTTGTCCTGCAACCGCAACGATCCAGCAGCCTGATGGCAGTTGGATTGTGGAGACGCCCAAGGGCAATATCCACACGCAATGGGTGGTCAACGTGGGCGGGTTGTGGGCGCGTGAAGTGGCGGCCATGGCGGGTGTGAAACTGCCGCTGCAACCGACAGAGCATCAGTATTTGGTGACGGAAACCATTCCAGAGATCGCGGCAATGACGTCCCGTTTGCCATCCGTGGCAGACCGCGATGGTGAATATTACATGCGCCAAGAGGGCAATGGGCTGTTGATCGGAGCCTATGAGAAAAACCTAAAGTTCTGGGCAGAAGAGGGCACGCCCGCAGGGTTCGGCCATGAGCTGTTTGACGGGGATTTGGACCGCATCATGGACAACCTGGAACGGGCCATGGACCGTGTGCCAGTGGCTGCGACAGCGGGGATCAAACGGGTGATCAACGGGCCGATGATTTGGTCCCCCGACAGTTCCGCACTTTATGGTCCTGTGCCAGAGTTGAAGAATTACTTCTGTTGTTGCGGGATTATTCCTGGATTTTCCCAATCAGGCGGGCTTGGCCTGATGTCTGCGCAGTGGATCATCGAAGGGGAGCCAGAGTTTGATATGTTCCCGTGGGATTTGACGCGGTTTGGGCATTGGGCGGATGAAAAGTTCACCAAGGAAAAGGTGGCGGATCAGTATTCCAAACGCTTTGCCATTCATTTCCCGTTTGAAGAGCGGGATGCGGGGCGTGAAACGCGGATGCGGCCGATTTATCAGCGCCAAAAGGACATGGGCGCGGTGCATGGGCTGAACTATGGCTGGGAGCATCCGTTGTGGTATGCGGGCGCGGGTGTTGAGGGCAAAGAAAGCTATGGCTTTACCCGTCAGGACTGGTTTGAGCCTGTGGGTCGCGAGTGTCGCAACCTGCGCGAAAACGTGGGCGTGGTGGATGTGTCGAATTTCGGCAAGTACGAGATCAAAGGGGCAGGCGCGGCTGCTTGGATTGATCAGCTGATTGCGAACCATGTCCCCAAGGAGGTTGGGCGCAGCTGCCTGACGCCCATGCTGGGTGTGCGAGGCGGGATTGCGGGGGATTTCACCGTGACGAAGCTGGCTGAGGATCATTTCTTTATGATCGGCACGGGCATTGGGGAGCGGTATCACCAGCGGTATTTCCAGATGGTGGACCTGCCAGAGGGCACCACGTTTGAGACGGTGACGGATGACTATTGTGGGTTCAACGTGGCGGGGCCGAAATCGCGCGAATTGCTGGCACGGATGACACAAGAAGATTTGAGCAATGAAGGGTGGCCGTTCATGCGGTCGCGCCAGTTTACCATTGCGGGGATCGAAGCAATTGGCATTCGGGTGTCCTTCACGGGGGACCTTGGCTGGGAGATTTACGTGGCCGAGGCAGATCAGGCCAAACTGTGGGATGCGTTGTTTGAAGCGGGCAAGGATCTTGGGATTATGCCTGTTGGGGGGCGCAGCCTTGGGTCCCTGCGGATTGAAAAGGGATATGGGTCGTGGAGCCGCGAGTATTCACCCGAATATTGGCCGCAAGAGGTTGGGTTTGAGCGCCTGATCAAGATGGACAAACCCTCGTTCCTTGGGAAAGACGCCTACGCCGCGATCAAAGATAAGGCGCCGCGTGAGAAACTGGTGTGTTTGACCATTGAAACAGACAACGCGGACAGTTCAGGCGGAGAGCCGATTTTCCTTGCCGATGGAACGCCCGTTGGGCGGGTGAGTTCGGGGGCCTACGGCTTCTCGGTCGAGCAATCCTGCGCGATGGCGTTTATCAAGACCGAGCATGCGATTGCGGGAGATGAGGTCGAGGTGGCTGTTCTGGGGCGGCCCCATAAGGCGGTGATTTTGGATGCGCCTGCGTTTGATCCATCTGGGGCGCGGTTGCGCGGCTAAGGCTTTTCGCTTCGTGGCGATGCGTGTTTCTTAACAAGAGGTTAACTATGACGCGTCTTATATGACGCGTCATGAACAACGCGTCATACACAACGCGTCTTGTAAGACGCGTCAACGTTAGGGGTTTGTTAAGCTACA
>CAYWIR010000313.1:0-3616 GCA_964458375.1 uncultured Neptunicoccus sp. | reverse complement strand
GCATCTGCTAGCGCATGGGCCACAGACAACAGTTCAGTTTCAAGATCGCTGGAAAACGGGGGGCGGTGTGTCACGGTCGGGTCCAATCAAATGAAGGTCCCGACCGATGTTTCATATTTTAACGTGTGGTTCAATCAGTCGCGCTAAGCACACGGGCCAAATCAAACAGCTTGCGCCGTTGATTTTCAGGGATCGCGTAATAAGACCGCACCAGATCAAGCGCCTCTTTGTCAGACAAAAGATCGCCCTGCTGGCCTTGGTCCTCAACAGGCTGTGCTTCTGTTTCAACATCGCTTTCTTCCTTTGAAAACCCTTCAAAGAAGAAGCTAACAGGCACGTCCAGCGCCTCTGCGATGTCCCACAAACGAGACGCACTCACACGGTTCATGCCCGTTTCATACTTCTGGATTTGTTGAAACTTGATACCAACCTTGTCACCCAATTGTTGCTGGGTCACACCCAACATCCAACGGCGATGCCGCACACGTTTCCCGACATGAATGTCTACGGGATGCTTCATCAATTTTACTCCATCTAAGTGGCCTTTAGGCCTAGTCTTGGGCTGACAATCAACCCGTCCCCTCTTTCAAACTCCAGCTTTCAATGCTGTCCATCACGGCTGATCCCCAACAGATCGCTATTTTTTGGACAATGTGGAATAAATTTCTTTTGCGGTATGTACGCATAATTTGCTTCAATCTAAAGGAGATCACTTAACATGTATTAACGTTTTCGTGAAATTCGCGACTATCTTTGCATTTTGCAAAAAAACTGTCGTGAACTCGACTTTAGAAACGCCAATTCACCTCGAATGTTCTTTTATTCCACAAAAACTTACTTCAACATTGGGCGAACAGCACACAAAGGGCACCGTTATGCGCGCTTTTCAAGTCACAAAATATGATCATCCCCTAGAATTGACCACATGTGAGATCCCGAAAATCAGCGCGGATCAGGTCCTTATCCGTGTCGCGGCTTGCGCATTGAACTTCGGCGATTTGCTGATGATCAAAGGCAGTTACCAAGAAAAACCGCCCCTGCCCTTTACCCTCGGAATGGAACTTTCGGGCACCGTTGAACAGGTGGGTGCAGACGTAACCACGCTTCAGGTTGGACAGCGCATCCTGTCCTATTCTGGTATCGGCGGCTTGGCTGAATACGCGGCCCTTCCCGCCGACAGTTGCCTGCCCATCCCAGACACCATGCCCATGAACGACGCCGCCGCCTTTCCAGTGGCCTATGGCACCGCGCACCTTGCGCTTGACTATCGCGCTCGGATGCAGCCCGGTGAACGGCTCGTTGTGCTCGGCGCGTCAGGCGGCGTTGGCCTAACTGGCGTGGAGCTTGGCAAACTCATGGGCGCCGAGGTCATCGCCGTCGCGCGTGGCCCAGAAAAGCTGCAAATCGCCAAAGACATGGGTGCGGATCACCTGCTTGATTCCGAAACCGAAGACCTGCGCACCGCGATCAAGGCTTTAGGCGGCGCAGATGTGGTTTACGATCCCATCGGCGGCGACCAATTCACCGCCGCCATGCGCGCCACCAACCCCGATGGCCGCCTCATCCCCCTCGGCTTTGCCTCTGGCACCGTCCCTCAAATCCCTGCCAACCACCTCTTGGTGAAAAACCTCTCCGTCATCGGCTACTGGTGGGGCGGCTACGCCAAAACCAACCCCAAAGCCCTCAACGACAGCCTCGCCAAACTGCTCACATGGTACGCCGAAGGAAAGATCAAACCCCACATCAGCAACGTGCTCCCCCTAGAAGATGCACAAGACGGTTTGGAATTACTGCGCACACGCAAAGCAACGGGGAAAGTTGTGGTGGAGATTGGGTGAGGTTGTGTTATCCGTCGAAAATGACGGCTAAAAGTCTAAATCCACCAATCTTACTGACCACGGTTTCGGTCCAGTCAATCAGCTTCAATCACATCCGTTCGTTTTAAAATTTCAGAATACAAATGATCCAGAAAAGCTCTGACCTTGGGGGATTTGCGTGAATCTGGCTGTAAAAACACCCAGACCTCCCGCTGGCTCAGAATTTCCCCTGGGGTGACCCGTGACAAGGCAGGGTCAATCTCACCTATGAAACACGGCAGAATAGTTGCGCCAATCCCTAGGCGTACAGCATCAATCAGGGAATCGACGTTTGTGCATCTCAATCGGCACATCTCATCTGGAATTTTTGGCGACAACGCGGGCCACGTTGGGCTGCCTGATCCATCATCCCAGTTGAGCCAAGCCATGTCGTGCAGCCTATCCTTGAACGCCTTCAAATAATCATGGGACGCATAGGACGCAAATGTTGCAACCGCCAGCTTTCGCCCAAAATACCCCTCATTCGGCGTGTTCGTCGCGAATATCCCTATATCGGTTTCCAGCCCCCGCCCCATCGTGTCCTGCCGAGATATTTGAAGGTTTATCTTCGGATATTTCTCTAAGAACGTTGAACACACCGACAGCAAAAGGCGATCCGACAGCACATCACCCGTGCGGATCATAATCGTACCTTCAAAGCCCTGATCGTTCACGCGCACCGCATGGTCAAACAACGACATTTCTGTTTCGAGCCGCAAAGCAGTTTTCGCGCAGAGCTCACCAAATGGCGTCAGGTGGTTTCGTTTCTTCGTCTCATGGAAAAGGCTCTTCCCCAGCCTTCTTTCAAAAGCCTGAAGTCGTCGCGATATTGTGCTTTGATCAACTCCCAGCAACTCTGCGCCAGACGTAATCGACCCGCCTTTTACAACTGCACGCAAAATTCTGAGGTCATCCCAATTTTCCATCTATGCAAATCCGCATCGTTTTTATGATAAATTCCATCTATCATGCAAAATCAGGGTGATCTATCCCTTGAGAGACATCACAAATGGAGAAGATCAATGTCCGCATATTTTACAGCACGACTAAAAGTGAAAGATTCGGATGCCTTGTCTGAATACTCAAAGGCAGCAGCGCCAATCATTGCCAAATTTGGTGGAAAATTACTGTTTAAGGGCGGCGCAGACGATGTACTGATTGGGGACATGCCGCTGCTAAACATTGCAGTATTTGAGTTTCCAGACGAAGCAGCCGTTCAAACCTTCTTTCACAGCCCTGAATACCAAAGCCTTACATCTATGCGGGAAAAAGGCGCCGAGATGGTGCTATCTGTTCACAAAGCGGCCTAGGCTACCCAAAAATGATCTGGGGCACTGCAAGACGATTGCCTGTGTCCCAGAATTCAAGCCGCCACACGCATCTCCCCTAAAACACCCGCTGCAATCTCAAACGAACGCACCCGTGCGATTGGGTCATGGATCATGCCTGTCACCATCAATTCATCTGGCTTGAAGGTTTCAATCAACTGCGCCAATTGCGCAGCCACGGTGCTGGGCGATCCACTAGCCGAACAGCCAAGCGCCTGATTAACCCCTGCCAAAACTTGCGGCGGAATATGCTCAGACACATCCTCCACAGGCAAAGGCAGTTTCCCAGGATTGCCCGTGCGCAACCGCGCAAACGCCAATTGTTGCGAAGACCGCAGCCGCGCCGCCTCCGCATCTGTTTCCGCCGCACACACACCCGCTGCCATCATGAAATAGGGCTGCGCCAGCCACTCTGACGGTTGGAAACTCCGC
>CAYWIR010000312.1:0-3627 GCA_964458375.1 uncultured Neptunicoccus sp. | reverse complement strand
GAGGTGCGCTCGGCCTCATTGGTGGAGCGGTACAATCGTGCGTTGGAGCATTTGACGGGGAAGCGGACGGAATTGAGCGAGTTTCACGTGGATATTTCGGGGTACTCACCTGAGGTTGGGGATGAGTTGGGGGATGATTTGTATCTGAACCCGAATGGATGCAATCGGCAGTTTATTGTGCTGTCCACGGATCAGAAAACCGCGCCTTTGTTGAATGCGCAGTTTTCGACATCGCGTAGTATTTTGCGCAAGTGGATGGACCAGAATGAGGATCAGTTGTTTGCCCTGACCGCGCGGGATGCGGTGGCGGGGGAGTTGGTGAACTCGGTCTTTAGCGTGGATAGCCCGAACGATTTGTTGGCCATTCGACGGATCGAAGTGGAAGCGGATACGACCGAGAGCACGGTTGAAGATGGCAAGCTGCTGCGCAGTAAGATTGATCGGTTTATGGGGGATCAGGACGCGTGGTGGGATGATGTGTTGATCGCCGATATGATCGAAATTGGCAAACGCACGGGGGATATTACGCGCAATCCTGTGGTGCTGACGGACAATGTGTTTGAGCAAAAGAACTTTTACACCGCGCATTTTGGTGGGCTGTATGTGTTTCGCGATTTGGACGATGCGGCGGTCGTGTCCGTGGCGGAAATGGACGATGTGGACGATTGGGATGTTGAGTATGTGATGGATTTCAGCCAGCGCAATGACATCGCGACCTTTCTTGAGGCGAACAATCTGGTGGAGCCGATCACGAGCGCGAAGGGCCGTGATGTGGCGGCGATTTTGCAGCAGAAGATGGATTTCATTGTTGTGGATACGGCGGCGGGATTGGGCGAGGAGATTGGCACCCCTGATCGGCGCGAATTGCGGGCATTGGCACGGCGCAATGCCAAAAAATTGCCGATGGAGTATGTCGGGTTGTATCGATTATGGCTGTGGGCGCAGGGGCAAGGGGATTGGCCGCGTATTACGGCGAATGATCCTGCGTATTTTTATACATTGCGGGCCTCTGATCATGCGGACAAAGATTTGGTCAATATGATGTTGGCGGAATTGGCGCCGCTGGATGTGCGCCAATTGTTCATTTGCCATAAGGAAGCGTTTTATCGGATTTACGCGGGGTGGAGTGACGAGAAGAAAGAGTATGTGGCAGAATACCTCGCGAATGAATATATGGTGGATAAGGCAGGTGCGCGCGAAGAGCTGTTTGGGCATGAGCCGAGTATGGAAGAAGACCGCACAGGGCGGCCGAACAAACGCAAGAGCGTTGGGCGACCTTGGGACGGCGATGATGACGATGATGATGACGACGACGATGATGATATCGTCAAACGGGTTGGCCCTTGGGGCGCGGTGAAGCGGTAAACGGAAGGAGACTATATGTTTGGATGGATTAGATTGGCTGTGATTGGGTTGTTTTTACTGACAATCGTTTACATCTGTTTGTCATGGTATTCCCGTTCGGTGCGCCGTGAAAAGTTGGAAAAACAGTTTGATGCAGGGCAGGAACATCCTGGGCCGCGGGAACAGTTTATTGAGGATGGGCTGAAAGCCTATGAAGGGTCTTTGCGGGCCAAACTGATCTGGGGGGTCTATGTGATCCCGATCATTTTGGTGTTCGTGTCGATCTATGTAACGAATTTTATGTGAGGATGCGCTGATGCGTTGGATCAAATGGATATTTCTGGCCCTTGTGGCATTGCTGGTGTTTTCGATGTTTCACTACACGTTGCCTCAACGCGATGTGGTGCGCATCAGCGGGGCAGAGGTGATCCGAGCAGATTTTTCTGGATGGAACCGCATCTTTTATGCGCAAGCGGACAGTGGCAACGACGAAGCTGTGAACCGTGACCTGCGTTTGATCAATACGGCCTATCCAGACGGCGGGATCATGGTGTTTCGCAACGAAGATACGGGGTTCGGGTGGCCTTGGTATTTCAAGTTGGACAGTTCTAACCTGCAGGCCGAAAGTGCGGATTTGGTGTCCACGCGGGATGCGCCGATCTGGGTTGTGATTACTCACTACGGCTGGCGCAACGAGTTTATGTCAATCTATCCCAACGCGGTTGGAGTGCGCGAAGTCGCGGGGCCAGACGTACGGATTATTCCGTGGGTGAACATCATCATCTACATCGTTTTGGCGCTGCTGTTGTTGGGTGCGTTCCGTCTGTTGCAGCGGTTCAAGCGGCGCAAGATTGATCCTGCGCTTGAGGCGATGGAAGATCGTTGGGACCAAGTGGAGGCGCGTGCAAGTGACGTGTCTGAGAGCGCGGGGGCAGCCAAAGGTGGCGTGCTGGCGTGGTTCAAGCGGTGGTTTGGGTCGGCGAAGTGATCTGTGGGGCGCTGCCCCGTATCCCTGAGCATTTCAGTTTTACGAAGGTCCTTAAAGCTCGTTTAAGGCTGCGGTGTATTGCGTGCGTGAGATGAAGTTTTCGTTTTGCATGGACGCTAGGATGCGACGTGTGTGAGCGTTCCATGCTTCTTTGTCTCGTGTGAAATGAGATGGCGATCTAAAGAGCGCCGCGAGTTTTGCTGACTGCGCAATGGTGAGGTCTTGGCCCCAAAACGAGAATGCAAAGGCAACAAAGGCGCAAGCGAGGCAGGAGAGTGCGGCGAAAACCTTGAATGTTGCAAAAATGAATTTCCTGATCATGCGTGTAGTCTAGTGACGTGACGAAGCAGGTAAAGCGTGGTGTCGGTTGGGCTAGCATTTCGGCAAAGGATCAGGCAAAACGGCGTGAATTGTTTTACTGCGAGGGCTACCCCAATGATTCCGTATCGTTCCAGAACTTCGACACATGGCCGTAACATGGCGGGGGCGCGTGGCCTTTGGCGTGCGACAGGCATGACGGACAGTGATTTTGGCAAGCCGATTATTGCGGTTGTGAACTCGTTCACGCAGTTTGTGCCAGGGCATGTTCACTTGAAAGATTTGGGGCAATTGGTTGCCGAGGAAATCCATGCCGCTGGTGGCGTTGCCAAAGAGATGAACACCATTGCTGTGGATGACGGGATTGCCATGGGCCATGACGGGATGTTGTATTCCCTGCCCAGCCGCGAGGTGATTGCCGACAGTGTGGAATATATGGTCAACGCCCATTGTGCGGATGCCATGGTGTGTATTTCGAACTGCGATAAAATTACGCCCGGCATGATGATGGCGGCTTTGCGTTTGGATATCCCTGTTGTGTTTGTATCGGGTGGTCCGATGGAAGCAGGCAAGGTGGATATTGATGGAGAGCTGAAGGCCATTGATCTGGTGGATGCCATGATGGAAGCGGCGAACCCTGATCGTACAGATGACGAAGTTCAGGCAATTGAAGAAAGCGCATGCCCGACGTGTGGATCGTGTTCTGGCATGTTCACCGCCAATTCCATGAACTGTTTGGCAGAGGCGCTGGGTCTAGCGTTGCCAGGAAACGGGTCCACTTTGGCGACGCATTCGGATCGTGAGATGCTGTTCCGCAAAGCGGGGCGTCGGATTGTTGAGCTGACCAAAGAATACTATGTCGATGGCAATAAATCCGTGTCTGCGCGGGGCATTGCCACGAAGGCATCGTTTGAAAACGCGATGCGGATGGACATCACCATGGGTGGGTCCACGAACACAATTCTGCACTTGTTGGC
>CAYWIR010000311.1:0-3684 GCA_964458375.1 uncultured Neptunicoccus sp. | reverse complement strand
TGCCTGAAACGCCCCGCACCCCATGGGGTGGATACCGCGTGGCTGCAACGGCCTTCTCCGCTTCCTCTACAGTTTGGATCATCGGGAACAACAGCCCCTGCGCCCCAAGGTCCAACAACCGCTTTACCGCAACCGTATCGTTCCACTCTGGCCGCACAATCGCAGTGGTTCCATAGGACGCAAACACCTGCAACTGTGCCAAAACCGAATGGTAATCATTCGGCGAATGTTCCATATCAATCAGCGCCCAATCAAACCCAGAAGGCGCCGTAACCTCGGCTCCAAATCCACTACACAAGCTGATCCACAGACCCAGCTGCTTCTGTCCTGCTTTGATCGCGGCTTCAAACGGATTGGCTTCCAGCTTCATCAGACAATCACCTTTTCAAGGATCGGTTGGTTTTCACCACATTGCATTTTGTTCGGTGCTCGCATTTGCCCCAGCATTACACATCCTCCCCAGATGTAATCGCGGCCTCAACCGCTGCAATATCTTCGGCTGACAAGCCATACTCCCGCGCCGCCACCTCGGCGCTGATGTACCCCCGCGCCAAATCGCGTTTCACAAGGGCTGGCTCACGATCCGCGACAGGGCCGTATCCAGCCCCCCCAGGAAACGCCATCACAACTTTGCGTCCATGGGCAACAAACTGTTTGCCCTTGCCGTTCATCGGTGTGCCATCATCTTGCACAATCGTCGTCGCCGCACCCTCGGCCCCACCTCGACGGCCCCGCGCGGGGTGATCCACGCGATCAAACATGGCTTGAATATCAAACTCATGTCCCTCACGCGCACCAACCTCCATATATTGGCCCAGCCCCCCACGACGCTGCCCAGCGCCGCCGCTATCAGGCCGCAATTCCTTGCGCCAAATAATGACAGGCCCTGCATGTTCCGTGGCCTCGGCTGGCATGGTCATCACGCCTGATGGAAACGCCGTGGCATTCAACCCGTCATGCTCTGGCCGCGCACCCGATCCACCCGAATTGAACGTCAAAACTTCTGATCGCATGGCATCCGCTGGGGCAGGCGCATCGGTGCGTGGACGCAGTGACACTTGGAAATTGCACAAACACCCCGCACCCTCCGCAGGCACCAATCCTGGCACAATCTTATCAAACGCATCATACACCGTATCAGGCACAAAATGCCCCACGATATGGCGCAACGCCACGGGCGCAGGATGCACTGCATTCACAATTGTCCCTTCAGGCGCTACAATTTCGAACGGCGCCAATGACGCAGCATTGTTGGGAATTTCAGGCGCAATCGCCACCTTCAGCGCGTAACAGGCGTAGGCTTTGGCATAGACCAGCGGGCAGTTGATCCCCTTCTTGTCCACACCCGAAGACCCTGTGAAATCAGACACAATTCGGTCTTCATGCACCGTCACTTTCACCTTCAACGTGATCGGCGTGTCAAACCCATCTACCGTCATTTCCCCATCGGCAGAGGTCTGGGGCAACGCCGCAATCCGCTCCAACGTGGCACGGCGGGAATTTTCCAAAATGAACTCAGCAATCCCGTTCAGGTCTGCCAATTCAAACTCCGTCATCATGTCGATCAAACGTCGGTGCCCAATCTCGTTGCAGGTGGTCAGCGCATAAATATCGCCAATCAATTGATCAGGCTCGCGCACGTTGCCTCGAATAATTCGCACAAGAGTTTCATCCACTTCACCTTTTACGGCGAACTTCATGATTGGAATATATAATCCCTCTTCATAGACACTATGCGCATCCGCCCCAAAGCCACGCCCACCGATATCAACGATATGCGCTGTACAGGCGAAAAAGCCGACCAAAACCCCCTGATGAAACGAAGGCGTGACCATCGTAATATCATGCAAATGCCCCGTACCTTCCCAAGGATCATTGGTGATATACACATCCCCTTCCAGAATGTTCGCCCGCCCAATGCGCCGAATGAAATGCGCCACCGCATCTGCCATCGCGTTCACATGCCCAGGGGTTCCCGTCACCGCTTGCGCCAGCATATTGCCATGCGTGTCATAAACCCCCGCCGACAAATCGCCCGCTTCACGCACTGACGTCGAAAACGCCGTCCGCACCAAGGCTTGCGCCTGTTCTTCCACGACCGAAATCAGACGGTTCCACATCACCTGATAGGCCACTTGTGATGGTTGCGTGCTCATGATGAACCCTCCGCACTATCTGTCTTTGGCTGGACAATGATACACCCGTCTGGCTGTCCCACGGCGATACGGCTGGCTGGCACAATGATCGTCGTTTCATCTTCGAAAATCCGCGCTGGCCCCTTAGCAAAACGCCCCGGTTTCAACCTGCTGCGATCGTATTTGTAACTCGGAATATATCGCCCCTGCGCAGCATCAAAAATGGTGCATTTTCCGCTGATCACCGATTGTTTGACCCCATCACTTTCCTCTGCACGATCCACCGCTTCGGTGGGTGTCGTCGCATTCACCGACCACACCGTAATCTCAATATCCAGCCCCTTGACCGTGCGGCCAAACAACTTGGTATAATCTTCCTCAAACAGGCGCTCAAACGTGTCTGCATCAGGGGCCAAGGCTTGCGCTTCGCTCAGGACAATCGGAATTTCCCACCCTTGCCCCGTATAACGCATGTACACCTTAAACTCTGATAAAATCTCAGCCTCAGCATCACAGGTCCGCACAAAACCCTTTGCCTCTGTTTGCAACTCAGCCAACAGCGTTTTGATGCGCGGCCCGTCAAAATCAGACAGCTTCATGTAAACAGATCGGTTCGCTTCAAACGAAAACGGTGCGCGCAGAAACCCGATGGCCGATCCAACACCAGCCCCGGGTGGAATCAAAACCCGCTCCACACCCAGCTTTTCACACAGCCGACCCGCGTGCAGCGGCGCCGCGCCCCCAAAGGCGATCATGGTGTACTCAGATAAATCCTCACCATTCTCCACCGCATGAACCCGCGCGGCGTTTGCCATGTTTTCATCCACAACTTCGGACAGACCAAATGCCGCCTCGCGGGGCGTCATACCCAAAGGCTCCCCAAGAACCTGCTTCAACGCCCCTTCCGAACCCGCGCGGTCCAACTCCATCGTTCCACCCGCAAATTCTTTGTGATCCAACTTGCCCAAAATCAAATCAGCGTCCGTCACGGCAGGTTTGTCGCCCCCCCGCCCGTAACACGCAGGTCCTGGTTCTGATCCCGCACTTTCTGGCCCCACACGAATTTGCTGTAGTGAATCAACATGCGCCAGCGATCCGCCCCCAGCCCCAATTTCAACCATGTCGATCACAGGAATAGAAATCGGCATCCCCGATCCCTTCTTAAACCGATAGGTCCGCGCCACCTCGAACACACGGCTCGTCTTTGGGGTCTGGTTTTTGATCAAACAAATCTTTGCCGTGGTCCCCCCCATATCGAAGGACAACACTTTATCCAGCCCGTACCGCGCCGCGATATGCGCTGCAAAAACGGCTCCGCCAGCAGGGCCAGATTCCACCAAACGCACAGGAAAATCCGCCGCACTTTCAATCGAAATAATCCCACCACCAGAATGCATCAGGAAGATGTTGCAATCAGCACCCTCTTCCCGCAATCGTCCCTCAAGACGCCCAAGATAGGATTTCATCAGCGGCTTGATATAGGCATTCGCCACCACCGTATTAAACCGCTCATACTCCCGCATCTGCGGCGACACCTCGGATGAAATCG
>CAYWIR010000310.1:0-3700 GCA_964458375.1 uncultured Neptunicoccus sp. | reverse complement strand
ACACAATCTTTGCGTCCACCATCATGGTGCGGCCAAGTTCCAGCAGTTTTTTCTGCCCACCAGATAGGTTGCCAGCAAGTTCGTCCGCAACGTGAGAAATTTCAAGAAATTCAATAACTTCGTCCGCCTTTTTGCGGATTTCAGTTTCTTCCGCGCGGACTTTGCCAGGGGAAAACCATGCGTCCCACAGGCGTTCGCCTGCTTGGTTTGGCGGAACCATCATCAGGTTTTCGCGCACGGTCATGGTCGAAAATTCATGTGCAATTTGGAAGGTGCGCAACAAGCCGCGATTGAACAGGGCATGGGGCGGTAAGCCCGTGATGTCTTCGCCGTCCAACAAAACGCGGCCAGCGGAGGGGTCGTGCACCCCTGCGATCACGTTGAACAGCGTGGTTTTACCTGCGCCGTTAGGGCCGATCAGCCCTGTGATAGAGCCTGTTTCAATTTCCAAAGACGCATCGTTCACGGCGTAAAAGCCGCCAAAGCGTTTGGCGAGGTTTTCAACTTTGATCATAGATTTGCCGTAAATAGAAAGAGGCAGCCCGCAGGGTTTGCGGACTGCCTAATCGTTTCAGATCAGATTAACGGTATTTGACAGTTGTCAATTTGCCGCCTTTGATCTCGATCTCGCGGTAGTTGCCAGCGCTTTCGCCTGCACCCACCAGCTCTACGTTGGACGCGCCAACATAGTCGATTTCGCCGCCAGCTGCGAGGATTTCGAGCGCTTTGCCAAGATCACCAGGGAAGATTTGCTCGCCTGGGGCGTTTGCAACATCCATGATCTTACCTTTGTAATCTGCAGGCTTGTCAGAACCAGCCGCTTGCATGGCGAGCATGATCAATGCAGCCGCGTCATAGCTTTCTGCAACAAAAGGTGCAGACCCGTCGTATCCTTCAGCAGCTTCAACCAGCTTGGCAGCACCTGGGCTGTCTGTGCCTGGAACCTGACCAAAAGAGCCGTCCAAATCTGTGCCGATTGCTTCTGGCAGGCTGTCACCAACCATGCCGTCTGGCAGAACGAACGTGTCAAACGCACCAGAGTCGAGGGACCCTTCGATGATGCCTTTACCACCTTGGTCAAGGTAACCAGCAACAACGAGGATTTCGCCACCAGCCGCAGCCAAAGCGCCAACTTCAGCAGAGTAGTCTGCTTTGCCGTCTTCGTGTGCAGTAGAGATCGTCACTTTACCACCAGCAGCTTCGAAAGCAGCTTGGAACGCATCGGCCAAACCTTTGCCGTAGTCGTTGTTGGTGTATGTCAGTGCAACTTCTTTGAAGCCACGGTCCATGATAACTTCTGTCATCACTGTACCTTGACGCGCATCAGACGGGGCTGTGCGGAAGAACAGGCCGTTGTCTTCAACAGTAGACAGAGCAGGGGACGTGGCGGATGGTGAAACCATCACCATGCCGTTTGCCAGTGCAACGTTTGTCAGAACAGCAGTTGTAACACCTGAACAGTCAGCACCGATGATGCCAGATACTTTGTCAGATGTGATCAGACGTTCCGCGGCAGCTGTGGCAGCAGCAGAATCAACACATGTGCTGTCTGCGCGAACAGATTCTACGGCTTTACCGCCGAGCAGTTTGCCAGATGCTGTTGCTTCGGCCATGGCTTGCTCTGCGCCAGATGCCATTGCCGGTGTCAGCGATTCAATTGGGCCAGTGAAGCCAAAGATAACGCCGAGTTTTACAGCGCCGTGGCCATCAGCGAATGCGCCGCCAGCCAGTGCTACGGATGCCGCAGTTGCGAGCAAGAGTTTTTTCATGTGATTTTCTCCCTGAGTACACATTGGTAAAGAAAGAATATTGGTTGAGGCTCTGAATGCAAGGGATTCGTTCGCGCCAGTTTGCAAGCGGCATGCTTGCCGTGACGGAAATTTGTGCCATATTTTGAGTCACTTGCATCAAAGGAGCCGCGCACATGACCCGTTTATTTATACTCATCTGCGCCTGCTTGATCCCTTTGTCTGTGATGGCGCAAACAATGGCCACGTCCTTGGGTGATGTGCGTGTTGAAAAGCTGGCAGGTGGATTAAAAGACCCTTGGGCGGTGGCCCTTCTACCCGAAGGGAAATTCTTGATTTCAGAAAAGCGCGGCGCGCTTTGGTTGTATTCAAAGAGCGGAGAGCGGACCCCCGTGTCGGGCGTTCCAAAAGTGGTAGATCGTGGGCAAGGCGGGCTGCTTGATGTGGTGGCCGCGCAGGATTTCGTGAAAACAGGTACGATTTTTATAACCTATGCAAAACCACAAAGCAGTGGCGTTGGAACGGCACTGGCTTCAGCGCGGCTTGATCTGCAGAGTGGCAAACTGCGTGATGTTAAAGTGCTGTTTGAAATGCAGGAGGGCACACAGGGCGGGCGGCATTTTGGCTCGCGTGTGGTGGAAGGCCGAGATGGTCATCTTTATGTAACGGTCGGGGAGCGGGGCGATCGCCCGTCCGCGCAAGATCGCAGCACACACAATGGTAGCGTGGTCCGTGTGTCGCGCACGGGTGGTGTACCTGCGAGCAATCCGTTTGTGGGTCAGTCAAATATGCAGCCAGAAATTTGGTCGTTTGGGCACAGAAACCCACAAGGCGCAGCACTCGATTCAAGTGGTGCGTTGTGGGTTGCGGAACATGGTGCAAAGGGCGGGGACGAGGTGAACGCCGTGAAGAAAGGGGCCAATTATGGCTGGCCTGTCATTTCTTATGGCAAGCACTATTCGGGGCGGAAGATTGGTCAGGGGACGGCTAAATCAGGTATGCAGCAGCCGAATTTCTATTGGGACCCGTCCATCGCGCCGTCTGGCTTGATGATTTATTCTGGTAAGATGTTTCCCGAGTGGAAAGGGGATTTCTTCATTGGGTCGCTCAAATTTGATCACATCGCACGTTTGGATCGGTCGGGGAGCCGTTTAAGCGCGGGCGAGATTTTGCAGTCCCGTGAAACAGGCCGCGTGCGCGATGTGCGCGAAGCACCCGATGGTTCCATTTGGTTTATCAGTGTCGATCAGCGCGGGGTGTTTAGGATTAGCCGTTAATGGCTGTCCTATTTTGAAGCCTGTGATCCGCGTTCGCGATAAGGTGTTGTGTCGTATTGCACACGGTAGCATTTTGAAAAATGCGAGGGTGATGCAAAACCGCAGGCCAGAGCCACGTTGATCACTGACATTTCCGTTTGCATCAACAAGTTGCGCGCTTTTTGCAGGCGCAACTCCATGTAATACCGCTTTGGTGAACGGTTTAGATATCGGCTGAACAGGCGCTCTAGCTGGCGTGTGGACATGCCGACATCCTGCGCAAGGATTGACGGCGACACGGGTTCTTCGATGTTGTTTTCCATCATTTGGATCACGGTGGACAGTTTTGGATGCCGCACACCGATGCGTGTTGGAATGGACAGACGTTGCGCGTCCCGTTCCGTGCGAATGTTCGTGTGCAAACACTGATCCGCCACAAAATTCGCCAGTGTCTCTCCGTCAAAGTTCGCCATGAGTTTCAGCATCAGATCAAGGGAGGACATGCCCCCCGCCGAAGTAAAGCGATTGCCATCAACGATATAGACTGCTTTTGACAATTCTACGGTGTCGAACTCTTCGGTGAAACTGTCATAGTTTTCCCAGTGGATCGTGCATTTTTTACCTTCAAGCAAACCCGCCTTTGCCATGGTGTAAGCCCCTGTACAAAGGCCGCCGATAGAAACGCCGCGCCGCGCT
>CAYWIR010000309.1:0-3729 GCA_964458375.1 uncultured Neptunicoccus sp. | reverse complement strand
ACAAACACCGCATCAGGAAACTCTTCCAACGCAGGCAAGACCTCCACCTGCGCACCTGTTGATCGCAACGTACTGACATAATCGGCATGATGCTCCATCAACCGATCATAATCAGGGGCACCCACATCAACCGCGCGCAATCCATCCACGATGGATTTGCTTGGTGTTCGGGAAATAGCATGTGTGAAATGCGTCGACTTTTTCATGGTGGTCTCCAATTCTTTGAAAAAGACCTAGCCGATCCCTTTCCAATCTACAATTCATCTGTCACCCATGCCGCAAACCAATATCAAGGACATGCAACATGGATATCCGCGCTATTCTGATGGGCCTCGCCTTTGCCCTCATCTGGTCAAGCGCGTTTACCTCGGCCCGCATCATCGTCTTACAGGCTCCCCCTTTGACGATCTCCTCCCTTCGCTTCGCCGTTGCAGGGGTCATCGCAATCACAATCGCTTACCTGCTTGGCCAGCGCATCCGACTGGATCGCAAGAACTGGCGCGCCGTGATCACCTTCGGCATCTGTCAAAACGCGCTCTACCTTGGCCTGTTCTTCATGGCCATGACGCGGATCGAAGCCTCCCTCGCGTCCATCATCGCCTCCGCAATGCCGCTTATCGTCGGCCTCGCCTCCGCCCTATTCTTTGAAGAACGCCTCGGCAAACTCGGCTGGATCGGCCTCATTGCAGGCTTTGCGGGTGTCGCGCTTATTATGGGCGCACGTCTCGCAGGCGGCATCGACCTGACAGGCATCATTCTCTGCCTCATCGGTGTAACCGCGCTCGCTATCGCCGCTCTGACGGTGCGCGCCACATCGTCCAAAGGCAACGTGCTTATGGTTGTCGGCCTGCAAATGCTCATCGGCAGCGTGGCCCTCCTGATCCCTGCGCTCATCTTTGAAACCCCCAGTTTCACATGGACAGGCAGCCTACTCGCCGCCTTCTCCTACACCGTCCTGATCCCGGGCATCGTCGCAACCATCATTTGGTTCCTGCTTGTTGAGCGCATCGGTGCCACCCGCGCCTCAACGTTTCATTTCCTCAATCCGTTTTTCGGTGTCGCCATCGCGGCCGTGATCCTAGGCGAAGAGCTGACCCTTACAGACGTCATTGGCGTGTTGATCGTCATGGCAGGCATTTTTGCGGTTCAGATTTCACGACAAAAGACCTAACACATTTGTGATCCAGCGATAGCTGACAGGCGTTCCTGTTTCTGCCAAACCGCTCGCATGATCGAATTGTTCTTTGCATATATCGCTGGCCTCCTGACGCTGATTAACCCCTGCGTTCTGCCAATCCTGCCCATCGTTCTGGCCTCCGCCGCCAGCAGTGATCGGCGCGGCCCACTTTACCTTGCGGCTGGCATGGGCATTTCCTTCGTGGCACTTGGATTGTTCGTAGCAACCCTCGGCCAGTCAATCGGCCTTGATGAAACCCGTCTTGGCAATATCGGCGCGGTGCTGATGATAGGCTTTGGCCTCATCCTTATCACCCCACCGCTTGCAACACGCTTTGAAACCGCCACCGCAGGCTTTGCCGCCCGTGCAGACACAGGCATGTCCGATCTGCCAACATCTGGCCCCGTCCCGCAACTTTTGGGCGGCGTCCTCCTTGGCGCGGTTTGGTCCCCCTGCATCGGTCCGACACTCGGCGGTGCCATCGCGCTTGCCTCCCAAGGCGAAAGCTTGTTGCGCGTCACAGGCATCATGACCGCCTTCGCCATTGGCGTGGCCACCATTATCCTCGCACTCGCCTACGGCACGCGCGAGGCGATTAAAACGCGCCAAGACTCTTTGCGCAAAATCGCTTCAAAATCCAAACCCATCCTTGGCATCGTATTCATCGCTGTCGGGGTTATGATCCTCACCAAATTCCACCACACACTCGAATATTACGCCCTTCAGGTCATGCCTGAATGGATGCAAACCCTCTCTGTCACTTACTAAAGGAACCCAACATGATCCGCAGAACTTTTCTCGCCTTGGCCGCAACGGCCGTCGCTTTCCCAGCTTTCGCAGATGGCGGCAAAACGATCGAATACAAACCTGGTTTGATCGCCGAACGGCTCGCTGCAGGTGAAACACTGCTTGTGGACTACACCACCGAATGGTGCACAACCTGCGCCGCACAAAAACGCCAGATCAGTGCCTTGATCGGTGAAAACGCCGCCTATGGTGAAAACATCACCTTCGTCCGCGTGGACTTCGACGAATACCGCCGCCACGCAGTTTCAACAGATCGCAAGATCCCGCGCCGCTCTACATTGATCGTCCTCAAAGGCGACGAAGAATTGGGCCGCATCGTTGCAAACCCCAACAAAGCCGCGATCAAAGAGCTGATGGACACAGCCCTCTCAGCCGCCACCACCTCCTAAAACACCAAAGGCTCAGGGGGATAACCCACCCTGAGCCTTTTTGTTTTTCAAATATCCAAATTCCACCGCTGCTAGGACTACAAACCTAACCGATCTTGCCTTGGTTTTCGCCAATCTGCCCACGATGCAGCAACACGTGATCCAAAATCACACAGGCCATCATCGCTTCCCCAACAGGCACCGCCCTGATCCCCACACAAGGATCATGCCGACCCTTCGTGATAATCTCCGCCGACTGCCCCGATTTGGTAATCGTCTGGCGAGGCTTCAAAATACTCGACGTGGGCTTTACCGCAAAGCGACACACCAAATCCTGCCCCGTTGAAATGCCGCCCAACACCCCACCTGCATGGTTCGATGAATAAACGGGCTGCCCATCATTCCCCATAAAAATCTCATCCGCGTTGTCTTCACCCGTCAGGCTCGCGGCCCCCATACCAGCACCAATTTCAACGCCTTTCACAGCGTTGATCGACATCATGGCGGTGGCAATATCTGTATCAATCTTGCCATAAACAGGCGCGCCTAGTCCTGCGGGCGCACCCTTGGCCACAACCTCGATCACAGCGCCTACCGAATTTCCAGACTTCCGCAATTGATCCAAATATGCCGCCCAATCCTTGGCCGCCGTTGCGTCAGGGGTCCAAAACGGGTTCTGCGCAATTTGATCCCAGTCCCATGCGTCTCGATCAATCTGATGCGGCCCCATCTGAACCATACATCCAGTGATTTCGAGATTGGGCACCAACGCTTTCAACACTTCGCGCGCAACACCACCCGCGGCAACCCGCGCTGCCGTTTCCCGCGCACTTGATCGCCCACCACCGCGATAATCGCGGATACCGTATTTCTGCCAATAGGTGATATCCGCATGGCCAGGGCGGAACTTTTCCATAATTTCGGAATAATCTTTGCTGCGCTGATCCGTGTTGCGGATCATCAACTGAATGGGCGTTCCCGTGGTCACGCCTTCAAACACGCCAGACAAGATTTCCACCTCATCCGCTTCCCGCCGCTGCGTGGTATACTTGTTCTGCCCGGGTTTGCGCAAATCCAACCAATACTGGATCATGGACGCCTCTAGCGGCACACCCGGAGGACACCCATCCACAGTCGCGCCCAGCGCAGGCCCGTGGCTCTCACCCCAAGTGGTCACAGTAAATAGTCGGCCAAAGCTGTTCACAGACATCGCACGCATCTCCTAAGTCCCGCGCGTGATAATCCATACGCGCGGGTCAGAAAAGCCAATTCTGTGAAACAGGTCTTAGCCAATCAACGCAGACGCACCCACAAAACCACCGCACGACACCAAGATCGCGGCCAATACACCCATAACAGGCGTATCAAATCGCGCCA
>CAYWIR010000308.1:0-3736 GCA_964458375.1 uncultured Neptunicoccus sp. | reverse complement strand
TTTCGGCCTCTGGCGAGGTTTTCACCATTGTAATCATGATCTTACAGCGCGGATCACCCGCCCCTGAGATATAGAATTTCTCGCCATTAATGACCCACTCACCGTTTTCTAAAACCGCAGATGTAGAGATGTTCTTGGCATCAGATGAGGCAACATTCGGCTCCGTCATGGCATAGGCGGAGCGAATTTCACCAGCAAGCAGGGGCTTTAACCACTTCTCTTTCTGCTCTGGCGTGCCGATACGTTCCAGCACTTCCATGTTGCCAGTATCAGGGGCAGAACAGTTCATGGTTTCAGAGGCCAAAGGGTTCTTGCCGAGTTCTGCGGCGATATAGGCATAGTCGAGGTTCGACAGGCCTTCGCCCGTTTCGGCATCAGGCAGGAAGAAGTTCCACAAGCCGCTTTCACGGGCTTTCACCTTAGCGGTTTCCAGCAATTCCAATTGACCCGGCGCATAGGACCAGCGGTCAGCGCGGCCTTCGCCAAGTTTGTAAAACTCTTCAGTGATCGGATCGACGTTGTCGCGGATGTGCGCGATCACGGCATCAAGCAGCGGTTGCGCTTTTTCGGACATGGCGAGCTGGTTCAGCGCCGCATTGTTAATTCCCATAGACATGGTTGGTTTTCCCTTGTGTTATTTGTTGACCCAGTTGGGTTTGCGTTTCTCGACAAAGGCGCTGACGCCTTCTTTGAAGTCTTCGGTTTTCATCAATTCCGCGATGACTTCGCGGGAATAAAGATTGCTGGCTTCCATTCCTTCTGCCACCGCCATTGCGTTCAAAACGCGCTTTGTGGCTTTGACGGACGAGGGTGACACGGATGCGATTTCTTGGGCTTTGGCCATGGCGACGTCCATCAGGTCTGCGTGGGGGACGACGCTGTTGACCATGCCGAGGGATAGCGCCTCGGGTGTTTCGATCTTGCGGCCTGTGTACATGATTTCCTGCGCGGCCAACCGCCCGATGTAACGGGACAGACGTTGCACCCCTGAAGCGGCGGCAAAGAAGCCGACTTTTACTTCGGGTAGGGCGAATGTGGCCTGTTCTGATGCAATGATGATGTCGCAGGATAGGGCCGTTTCAAATCCGCCGCCCATGGCAAAGCCGTTTACCGCTGCGATGATCGGTTTTTCCAGATCGAACCGTGAAGACAGCCCTGCAAATCCATTTGTAGATTTTGGTTGTGCGCCTCCTTGCGCAGTCCATTTCAGATCATTTCCAGCCGAAAACGCTTTGTCGCCAGCGCCTGTTAAAACGGCGACCCATTGATCCTCGCTCTCGGCAAATTTGTCCCAACAATCGGACAGTTCATCATGCATGGGGCCATGTACCGCGTTATAAACATCGGGCCTGTTCATGGTGACTTTTAGGACGTTGCCGACCTGTTCGGTAGTGATAAATTCATACGCCATTATGCGCCTCCGTTCGTTTTTAGCCCGCCAGTGTCGATCTCTGTAAACTTGCCGCCGTTTGCGGCCAATTCACGTAAAAGGTCCGCTGGTTCACAGCTTGGATCGTCTTTGGCCAGCTCTTCCATTTTTGCCAGAACTGCAGCCGCACCAACGGTATCGCCGTAAAACATCGGCCCGCCTTTGTCCGCAGGCCAGCCATAGCCATTGATCCAGACCACATCGATATCAGATGGGCGCTGGGCTTTGTTTTCCTCAAGGATTTTCACGGCTTCGTTGATCATGGGATAGATGCACGCTTCTATGATGTCTTGCGCAGGCATGGTGCGCGGTTCTGCCCCTGTAATATCGCGGATGACTTTGGCGGCCACATCAGAAGGGGTGTGATTGCGGCTGTCGTCATAATCGTAATAGCCCGCTTTGGTTTTTTGCCCGCGGCGGTCCATTTCACACAGCGCATCACGGATCGGGTTGGCGGTTTTTGCGCCCTTTGACCAGCCGATATCAAGCCCTGCAAGGTCCGACATTTGAAACGGGCCCATTCGAAACCCGAATGCGTTCAGGGCGGCGTCTACGTCCCAGGGCATGACACCTTGGTTCAAAAGGCGATTGGCTTGGTCTTGGCGGGCAAACAAGATGCGGTTGCCGACAAAACCAGGGCAAACGCCCACCAATGTCGCGACCTTGCCGATGGTTTTGGCCAGCGTCATGCAGGTGGCCACCACATCATCCGCCGTATGATCCGCACGGACAATTTCCAGCAATTTCATAACGTTGGCAGGGGAAAAGAAATGCAACCCGATCACGTCTTCTGGACGGTTGGTCACGCTTGCGATTTCGTCGATGTTCAGTGCAGATGTGTTTGTCGCCAAGATCGCGCCTTTTTTCATTACACGATCAAGGGTGGTGAATATCTCTTTCTTAACGTCCATATTTTCAAAGACGGCTTCGATCACCAAATCGCAATCGGCAAGATCATCAAGGCTTAGTGTGCCGATGAACCGCGACATGCGCTCGTCCACTTCTTCCATCGGGAAGCGGCCCCTTTTGGCGGAGCGTTCGTAGTTGCCACGCACGACGCCCAAACCACGATCAAGGGCTTCTTGCTGGGTTTCGACGATTTTCACGGTCATGCCAGCATTCACGAAGTTCATAGAAATCCCGCCGCCCATTGTGCCAGCGCCAATCACGCCGACAGTTTTAATTGGGCGATGAGGAGTCCCGTTTGGCAAAGAAGGAACCTCCCAAGCGAGGGTCCCTGCGGTTTCGAGATAGGAAGCGACGTCCGTCATGATTTGTCCTTTGTCAGGCAGTTTTGCTGCAACACGCGGCGGTCGATTTTATCGGTCGCGCCCCGTGGTAAAGCGGTGTTGAGAAACCAAAAATGGTCTGGAATTTTGAAGTGTGCGATATGGTCTTTGAGGAAGGTTCGAAGATCCTCTGCGTTTGCCGTTGCCCCAGCATTCAGCGTGATCCCAACGCCCACGGTTTCGCCCAATCGGTCATCGGGTACGGCAAATGCGCCAGCTTCTAAGACCGCAGGGTGTTTGTGCAATGCGCCTTCTACGTCGAGGCAGGCGATGTTTTCACCGCCACGGATGATAATGTTCTTCTTGCGGTCAACGATTGTGACATAGCCATCCGCGTCGATCGTCGCGAGATCGCCTGTGCGCAACCATCCGTCTTGAAAAACTTCGTCTGTGGCGTCGGGTTTGTTCAGATAGCATCGCATGTTAGCAGGGCTTTTGACGGTCAGTTCGCCGACTTCGCCCATGGGCATTTCCGTACCGTTATCATCCAGAATTGCCAGATCTTGGATAGGTGGCAACAACCGCCCAGCAACACCAGGTTTTTCAACGTAGTCAGGTCCCGCAATGCCAAGGCCAACAGCGTTTGTTTCAGTCATTCCCCAACCAGAGGCAACGGTGGCCTTTGGAAAGGTGTCTTGTAATTGCCCGACCTGTGCTGCGGGCCGCTTTGCGCCACCTGCGCCCACGTATTGCAAACCATCAAGCGATTTTCCCAACCGTTTCGCGGTTTGCATGAGGTCGGCAGATTGTGTTGGAACGCCAAGGAAACGTGTGATCTTCTCGCGTTCAATCGTGTCTATCGCGTCTTCAGCGTCCCATTTGTGTAGCAAGACCAGCTTTGACCCGATGGGCAGGCTTAGCAAGAGCATGGGGTGCGTTGCCGTTACATGGAACAGGGGCGTGACAATGAGAATGGCCTGTGGTCCGGGGTCAGGGGCAGGGGGATCGTTTGGATCTGCCATAAGGGCAGGCAACAACAGTGACATGGCCCAAGTATAAACCGCAGACACCGCGCCGC
>CAYWIR010000307.1:0-3755 GCA_964458375.1 uncultured Neptunicoccus sp. | reverse complement strand
TGGACCTTCTCTACCTATGGAACCGAACTTGAAGACGGAATTTTAGCAGACCGCATTTCAGTCTGGAACGAGGTCAATCGCGAAGACCGCGAAAAGCTTGAGGTCATGCAAAAGGCTTTGCATTCTCGCCATGCAGTTGGTGGTCCGTTGGCGGGCGAAGATTATGAAGGCACAGTGCGTGACTTTCAATTGTGGATGGCAGCGCAATCTTCTGCTTGGGGTTAGTCTGTTCGGGTTGAACACCTTACACGTTCGGGCACGTAAAAGGCTATAAACGACTGAAACGTTTGCGTAAAACGACCAAGTGTTAAAGCGCAACACCCTCTTCTAAACGGGCCACCAGATTGGCCAGCATGGCATCACATTTTGTCAGTTGATCTGCACTTACGAACTCATCTGGCTTATGCCCTTGCTCCATGGACCCTGGCCCGCAGACAACGGTGGGGATGCCAACCTGTTCCGAAAACAATCCGCCCTCTGTTCCAAAAGGAACTTTCATCGTGTCATTGGCCCCAAGCAACGACTTCACAAATCTCACAACCTCCGCTTCGGCAGGTGTCGACAGCCCTGGATAAGTGTTGGCTGTGCGTTCAATTTCAATCGCCACCTCTGGCGCAATTTTTTGATATTGCTCTACAATCGCGTCTGCGCGGGTGCGAATTTCATCCATCAATGAATCTGGATTGTCTTCGTTCAAAGACCGTATTTCAAACAAAACCTCGCAACGATTTGGCACGATATTCAACGCCACACCCGCGTTGATTTTGCCTACGTGGATGGTGGTATATGGCACACTATAGTCCTGATCCTGTGCCCCTTCACGCGCCAAGCGATCCTGAATATCACGCAGCACATTGATGAAATCCACCGCCATATAAATCGCGTTAACCGCCATGGGCGCCAGTGCGGAATGCCCCTCACGCCCAATCATAACGGCCTTCGCGGCCATCTTGCCCTTATGCCCCACCGCCACTTGCATCGACGTCGGCTCCCCAACAATACAAAACGCAGGTTTCACAGGTGCTTTGGCCAACATATCAACAAGGGAGCGCACACCGATACAGCCAATCTCTTCATCATAAGACAGGGCCAAGTGCATGGGAGTGTTTAGTTTTTTTTGCGATGCCGAAAATGCAGCGGACAGTGCCGAGGCAACAAATCCTTTCATGTCACATGTCCCACGGCCATAGAATTTGCCGTCTTCTTGCGTCAGTTCAAAAGGGGGTTTCGTCCAGCTTTGTCCCGCTACGGGCACCACATCCGTATGGCCTGATAACATAATACCAGCCTGATCGCGGGGGCCAATCGTGGCATATAAATTTGCTTTTTTCCCCGTGGCATCAGGTATCAAAGTGACCTCCGCCCCAAGGGACTTCAGTTGCGTCTCGCACCACGTGATCAGATCAAGGTTCGGGTTTGCCGAAGTTGTGTCAAAGCCAATGAGCTTTTCCAATATATCAATCGTTTTCATGGGTTTACTGATCCTCTGTGTCTGGCTCTAAACGCAAAGACTCAATTACGTTTGGCAACCAGTCCCATTCTGCAGCAGCTTTTTCATTCACCACAAGATAGGTCTTTCGGGCAAAACTAGGGGCCTCTTTGATCAGGTGCAACCGCTGTGTTTCCAGATATTCGTGAACCATCCGTTCGGGTAGATAGGCAGACCCACCAGAGCGCAAAAGATGATCCAAGGCCCAAGTTGCAGACCCAAAACTCAACTGCGCAGTGCCTGCATCGGCATAAAAGGCCGCGTGGTCCCGTCCAAACTGCTCTCCGCCCTCAACAAAGATGTAATTTGGATCAAACCGCATCGGAGCTTCTGGGGCAGAGGCGACGAGAACCAATTGATCATCGGCTAGAGCGTGAAGCCGAAATCCATCTTCTGTTGCCGCGTGATAGGTCACTGCAATATCGACCAGGCCGCTGGTCATCCACTGCTTAAGATCAGCGTCTGACCCCGACCATGCACTGGCGGCAAAATTCGTGGGAAGGTCGCGCACGGCATCCAGTAGTCGTTGGCCAAGCCCAACCTGAAGGTCAGATTGACATCCGATGTTCACCAATCCAGCCACGCCCTCTGGCAGCGATGTTTCTTGCCGTGCTTGCTGCCACAGCTCGACCATTACTTCGGCATAACGGCGCAGTTTTACCCCGCGCGCCGTCAGCGTTGCTCCGGATTTTTGGCGGACAAACAGAGTTTGCCCCAAATTTTCTTCCAGATTTTTCAGGCGTGCCGTGACTGTTGATTGCGTCACATTTAGTCGTTCAGAAGCGCGGATTAAGCTGCCCGTTTCGACAATAGCGAGGAATGTTTGTAGGTTTGATAGGTTCACAATGGACAATTCGATTTTTTCAAACTTTATATGCAGTAAAATTCATTTTTCAAATAGATAAAATCGCGCAATAGTGTCCGAACACGCCAGCCGTAAATGATACTGTCAAAGGACTAGAAAAGTGAGTGCACGCCAACCTGTTGATCGCGATGACTTTATCCGCGCCATGCGGCATGTGGCGGCCTCTGTCACTGTGGTCACTACGAATGGACCCGCAGGAAAGCATGGCGCTACGGTCAGTGCGTTTGCTTCTGTTTCCGCAGATCCGCCTACGGTGATGGTATGTTTGCGCAGTGACAGCAGGATCGCAAAAGCGGTGTTTGAGAATAAGAACTATGCGGTATGCGTGTTGCCCAAAGGGTCGAAAGACACAGCAATGCGGTTTGCGGGGTCAGACGATTTGCAGGTTGAAAACCGTTTTTCCGATGTGCCGCATATCGATTGGGATGCCCCGCATTTGGACGACAGCACCAGCTTTTCCTGCGATGTTGTGAATGCGGTGGAACAAGGCAGCCATACAGCGTTTTTTGGGACCGTCAGCTGGGCAGGATCATCGGAAAAACCACCGCTGATCTATTTTGATGGCGCGTTTGGGGAATTTAAGAAGGAGGCCGAACATGGCTGATTTGATGCAGTTTAAGATGTTGATTGATGGCGCATGGGTTGGTGCGTCGGATGGTGGATCGTTCACCAGCTTTAATCCTGCGACGGGCGAAGACTGGGCCGAGATTCCGGAAGCCACTGCGGACGATGTGAACCGCGCCGTGGACGCTGCGGATCGGGCGTTTAACACAGGTCCTTGGGCGACAATGACACCAACACAGCGGGGGCAATGCCTGCGCCGTTTGGGGGATTTACTAGCGGATAACTCTGAAAAGCTTGGTGCGTTGGAAACGCGAGATACAGGCAAGATGTTGAAAGAAACCCGCTGGCAGGCAACGTACATCGCGGAGTTCTTTCAGTTTTTTGCGGGTGCGGCGGATAAAATCATGGGAGAGACCCTGCCGATTGATAAGCCCGATCTGTTTGTGTTTACGCACCGCGAACCCCTTGGTGTGATTGCGGCGGTGGTGCCTTGGAACAGTCAATTGTTTCTGTCTGCGGTGAAGATTGGGCCTGCGCTGGCTGCTGGGAACACCATTGTTCTAAAGACGTCCGAACATGCGGCAGCACCAATGTTAGAGTTTGGCAAACTCATCGCGGAGGCGGGCATTCCCGATGGGGTGGTAAACATCATTTCGGGCCATGGTGATCCCTGTGGTAAGGTGCTGACAAGCCATCCAAAGGTGGCACGCGTGTCCTTTACTGGTGGACCCACATCGGCGCGGCACGTCATCCAAAACACGACGAATAACTTTGCGGAAGTTTCGCTGGAGCTGGGTGGCAAATCCCCATTCATCGTGTTCGAGGATGCTGATATCG
>CAYWIR010000306.1:0-3758 GCA_964458375.1 uncultured Neptunicoccus sp. | reverse complement strand
GTTCTGATGCTGGTTGCGATGCTCGCCATGTGGTGGGACGCAGGCACAACGGACATTCCGACATTGCTGACACACGAATTCGCTTCTGACTCTTTTGCAATCGCAGGCGTGACTGTTGTTGGTGGCATGCAAACACTGCTGTTCCTCGCGTTCTTTGCCAGCTTTGCGGTGAAAATGCCCATGTGGCCTGTACACACTTGGTTGCCAGATGCGCACGTTCAAGCGCCAACGGCGGGGTCCGTGGTGCTGGCGGCGATTTTGTTGAAAATGGGCGGCTATGGCTTCATCCGGTTCAGCTTGCCGATGTTCCCAGTAGCGTCTGATTTGATGGCGAATTTTGTCATGACGCTGTCTGTGATTGCCATCATTTACACGTCCCTCGTGGCGATGATGCAAGAAGACATGAAAAAGCTGATCGCTTATTCCTCAGTTGCGCACATGGGTTTTGTAACCATGGGGATTTTCACGTTGAACCAACAAGGTTTGGACGGTGCGATTTTCCAGATGATCAGCCACGGCTTTATCTCTGGCGCGCTCTTCCTTGGGGTTGGCGTGATTTATGATCGGATGCACACGCGCCAAATCGATGCCTATGGTGGCTTGGTCGTGCGTATGCCTGCCTTTGCACTGGTGTTTATGCTCTTCACCATGGCCAACGTTGGCCTGCCTGGCACATCTGGGTTCGTTGGTGAATTCCTGACCCTGACCGCCGCGTTTAAGGCGAACACTTGGATCGCGTTTGGCGCGACAACGGGTGTGATCCTGTCTGCAGCCTATGCGCTGTGGCTCTATCGTCGGGGCGGGTTTGGCGATTTGATTAAAGAGAGCCTGAAAGGCATCACTGACATGGACGGACGTGAGCGTTTGATGATGGCACCTTTGGTGATCATGACGCTCTTGCTTGGGATTTATCCCGCACTTGTGCTCGATTTGATCGGCCCATCTGTTGGCGCCCTTGTTGAGCACGTCCAATCTGCAACGCCTGAAACTGTGAAAGCCGCAGTTTCAACGGCCAGCCACTAACGGAGCGGGAAGACATGATTTCCAGCGACATCAACATCGTTTTGCCAGAAATTCTTTTGGCAGTGTTCTCAATGGCAGCGCTCATGTTTGCCGTTTACACCAAAAAGGATGACACAGCCCCGCTGGTCACTTGGGCCACGGCAGGTGCAATGATTGCCATTGCTGTGTGGATCGCGTTTTCGCCAATGGATAACCGCGCTGCCTTTAACGGTGCCTTTATCGACGACGGGTTTTCCCGCTTTGCCAAGGTTCTGATGCTGTTTGCCAGCGCCATTATGCTTTTGCTGAGCCAAGATTATCTGCGCCGCAATGACATGTTTAAGTTTGAATACCCAATCCTGATCGCTCTGGCGACGCTCGGTATGATGATGATGGTGTCTGCGGGTGATTTGATGGCGCTCTATATGGGGTTGGAGCTCCAATCTCTGGCGCTTTATGTGATCGCTGCGTTCCGACGCGACAGCTTGAAATCCACCGAAGCTGGCTTGAAGTACTTTGTCCTTGGGGCGCTGTCGTCTGGTATGCTGCTTTACGGTGCGTCATTCGTTTATGGCTATACAGGTACAACGAATTTCGAAGGCATTGCCTCAACCATTCAGGCAGATGGTCTGGAACTTGGGATGATCTTTGGCCTTGTGTTCTTGTGCGTTGGCATGGCGTTTAAGATCTCTGCCGCGCCGTTCCATATGTGGACACCCGATGTTTACGAAGGCTCTCCAACTCCTGTAACCGCCTTCTTTGCAACGGCTCCGAAAGTGGCTGCTGGCGGGTTGTTTGCTCGTGTGATGTTCGATGCTTTTGATGGTGCGCAAGGGGATTGGACCCAGATTGTCGCCTTCCTGTCGCTGGTGTCTATGTTCCTTGGGGCTGTGGCGGCGATTGGTCAGACGAACATCAAACGTCTGATGGCGTATTCCTCTATTGCCCATATGGGTTTTGCCCTGATGGGGCTGGCTGCGGGTACCGAAGAAGGCGTCAAAGCCTTGTTGGTCTACCTTGCGATCTATGTCGTGATGAATATCGGCACATTCGCCTTTATCCTGAACATGGAAAAAGATGGTCGCGCGGTCACGGACATTCGCAGCCTTGGCCTTTATTCCCGACAGTCACCTGCGAAGGCGACCGCTCTCTCTGCATTGTTGTTTTCGCTCGCTGGTATTCCGCCACTGGTTGGATTTGTGGGTAAACTGTTCGTCCTGCAAGCCGCCGTTGAAGCAGGCATGGCATGGCTGGCGATTGCGGGTGTGATCGCCTCTGTCATTGGCGCGTTCTATTACCTGCGGATCATTTACTACATCTGGTTCGGTGACGAGGTGGAAGGCATTGATGATCGTATGCCGAGCCTTCACTATTTTGCCCTGATGGTAAGTGCGGCTGTGATGTTAATCGGGATCATCAACCTCTTTGGGCTTGAAGGCTTTGCCGCTGTGGCCGCGGCCTCCTTGCTACAATAATGCAGGATTGGCCGGAGGGCACCCAACGCTTCGTTTTTGATACCATTGACAGCACAATGGCTGAAGCCAGACGGCAAGCCCCTGCAATTGCGGGGGCTGCTTGGTTTTTATCCCATGAACAAACTGCGGGCACGGGGCGCAGAGGTCGGGCGTGGGACAGTCAACATGGCAACTTTGCAGCCTCGCTGTTGATCCGTCCAGAAACGACACCTGATCAACTCGCATTGCGCAGTTTTGTGGCCGCGCTTGCCCTTTACGACACATTGGTTGCACAGACAGGGCGGGAGGATGTGTTCACGCTGAAATGGCCTAATGATGTGCTTCTGCGTGGGGGTAAACTGGCAGGTATTTTGCTGGAAACGCTGAACGAGGGGCAGGGGAACCCGGCGCTGATTATTGGCATTGGCGTGAACCTTGCGACCATGCCCACCCCTGCAAAACTGGAAGAGGGCGCAACCGCACCGCAATCGTTGGCGCAGAACCTTGGCGTTGCTGTCACGCCAGAAGAATTCCTTGATACGCTGGCCCCCCGTTTCCAGCATTGGGAAACACAATTGGCCACCTACGGCTTTGCCCCGATCCGCACCGCTTGGTTGGCCAAAGCCGCAAACATCGGCAATACCATAACGGCCCGCATGACAGGCAACACCCTGACAGGCGTCTTTAAGACAGTGGACGAAACAGGCGCACTTATACTACAAGCGGCGGACGGTCAGCACGCGATCACAGCCGCTGACATTTCGTTCTAAGGACTGCGCTCCCAATGCTTCTTGCCATCGACGTTGGAAACACAAACACGGTTTTTGCCATCCATGATGGCACCACGTTTCTGTCTGAATGGCGATGCGCAACTGAACATGCGCGGACCGCAGATCAGTATTACGTTTGGCTGCGCAACTTGATGCAGGTGAACGAGATTTCGAACGCGATTGACCGCGTGGTGATTTCATCCGTTGTCCCACAAGTGGTGTTCAATCTTCGTGTCCTGAGCGATAAGTATTTTGAGTGCCGCCCCGTGGTTGTTGGCAAGTCAGAAACAGAACTTGGCGTGCCTGTAAGGGTGGATACAGGGACACTGGTGGGCGCTGATCGTCTGGTTAATACTGTTGGGGCGTATAACAAATTTGGCGGCGATTTGATCGTGGTTGATTTTGGCACGGCGACAACTTTTGACGTCGTGGATCAAGACGGCGCCTATATCGGTGGGGTGATTTCCCCCGGTGTGAACCTGTCGATTAAAGCCCTGCACGAAGCGGCGGCTGCGTTACCTCATATTGATGT
>CAYWIR010000305.1:0-3787 GCA_964458375.1 uncultured Neptunicoccus sp. | reverse complement strand
GTCAAATGGTGGGCGGTTTGTTTCGGCCAAGGCGCTGATAAAGAACAAGAATACCATCGGGAAGTGTGGCAACCAATACCAGTTGAACAGGCCCCAGTTCCCTTCTTGCGCTTTTACAATATCCACGAGGCTGAGGGAGCCTGTAGAGATAATGATGCCGATGATGATAAAGCCGATGGACACCTCGTAAGAGATCATTTGCGCGGCAGAGCGCAGGGAGCCAAGGAACGGATATTTGGAGTTTGACGCCCAACCGCCCATGATCACGCCGTAAACTTCGAGCGAGCCAATGGCAAAGATGTAGAGGACCGCAACGTTTAGGTTTGCCAGCACCATATCTTCGGAAAACGGGATCACGGCCCATGCGATCAAAGCAAGGATGAACGACAAAAGCGGTGCCATAAGGAAGACGGTTTTATCCGCGCCTGCTGGGATCAACACCTCTTTGAAGATGTATTTCGCCGCGTCAGCCACCGTTTGCAGCAGCCCCCAAGGGCCAACCACGTTTGGTCCACGCCGCATTTGCACAGCGCCCCAGATTTTACGGTCGCCGTACACAAGGAACAGCAAGCTGACCATAACAAACGCTGTCACCAACAAACACTGGGCGATGATTATCACCAGTGTCCCGAGGTTTGTTGCAAAAAATCCGTCCATAATGCGCCCTTACACCGTCGGTATGTTGTTTGCACGGCATTCTGCTGCCGTGACTTCTGCATCTATTGAAACCACGCCGCCTGGGTGGCCTTCGGACAGAGTGTAAATCCCCGTCCCCATCCAAACACCGCCAAGCTGGCGTTTCACGTCGTTGCGAACGCGGCGCACGAAACCTGCACCACGGATCAGCGCATATTGCGCCGCAACGCAATCATTGAACGCTAAAACATCGTCATCGTTACGTGCACCGGTCATTTTGACATCAAAGCTCACCAAATCACCATCGAGCAATTTGGTTGTGATCTCACCGTATTCAGGCATGAAAGCATCCTGCTCCACCTCTGACGGGTCCGTCAAAGTGCAAGCGGACAAAGCCGCGCATGTGGTTATCAAGGTTGCCATTTTCACCAATTACTCCGCAGCCAATTGCGCCGCTTTGCGGCTTGCAGCGTTTGCAGCCAGCTCGGCCATGACCTGACTGGCCCGCGCAATTGGGTTGGTTTGATAATGCTCTGTGATCGCGTTCTTCAACGCGCCCTTTTTCAGTGCTTTGCCTTTGATCGGCGCCCATTCGTTTTCTGGAACCTGATCAATGGCACCTAAATGCGGCACCTCTGCAAACATCGCAGCGCGCAATGCTGACAGGCTGTCAAACGGTAGGGTGTGACCAATTTCTGCTGACAGCGCCCGCAGAACGGCCCAGTTTTCACGGGCGTCGCCAGGGGCGAACCCTGCGCGAACGGTCATTTGCGGGCGACCTTCGGTGTTGACGAAAATACCGGATTCTTCGGTATAGGCAGCCCCTGGCAGGATCACGTCTGCGCGGTGTGCGCCACGATCCCCATGGCTGCCTTGGTAAATCACAAACGGACCATCTGCGATTGTTGTTTCGTCCGAACCAAGGTTGAACACAACCTCTGCGCCCGTCACCAACGTATCCGCATCCCCGTCAGAGACACAGCCCAGATCCATGGCCCCAACGCGACCAGCGGCCGTGTGCAATACCATCAGTTTGCTATTGGTTTTCTCTGCCACGGCCATTGCAGCGGCCAAAACATCTGCACCATCAGCGCCTTGAACAGCCCCCTGCCCGACAATCACAAGCGAGTTCATGTCTTTGACAGGCCCAAAGTCCCTGGCAACCAGATCTTTAAGGTCTGATTTATCTGTACCCATATGGGTGTAGTCATAGGTCAGATCGACAGCTTCACCAATCATGGCAATATTCGCGCCATTGATCCACGCTTTGCGCAACCGCGCGTTCAGCACAGGGGCCTCGGCCCGTGGGTTGGTGCCAATCAATTGAATCATCTCAGCATCGTCGATATCTTCAAGTGTCGCAGTGCCAACATAGGCCGAACGATTTCCTGCGGGCAGCTTCGCACCATCAACGCGGCACTCCACTTGTCCACCCAAAGACGTAACCAATTGCTTCAAAGCAAACGCCGCTTCGGCAGGGACTAAATCGCCAACCAAACCAGCAACTTTTTTGCCTTCAACGGCAGATTTGATCGCGGCAAATGCCTCATCCCACGTGGCAGGGGCAAGTTTACCGTTCACACGCACATAAGGCTTGTCCAAACGTTGGCGGCGCAGGCCATCCCACACAAAGCGGGACTTATCCGACAGCCACTCTTCGTTCACGCCGTCGTGGTTGCGCGGCATAATCCGCATAACTTCGCGGCCTTTGGTATCCACACGAATGTTAGAGCCAAGCGCATCCATCACGTCGATGGTTTCTGTTTTCTTCAATTCCCAAGGCCGCGCGGTGAACGCATAAGGCTTTGAGGTCAGCGCCCCTACGGGACACAAATCAATGATGTTGCCCTGAAGTTCTGAATCAAGAGTTTGACTGAGATAGGTTGTGATTTCCGCATCTTCGCCACGACCTGTTTGGCCCATCTGCGTGATGCCCGCCACTTCGGACGTGAACCGCACACAGCGCGTGCAAGAAATACAACGTGTCATTTGCGTATCAACCAGCGGACCAAGGTCCAGATCATCCACTGCACGCTTTGGTTCGCGGAAGCGGGAAAAATCGACGCCGTAAGCCATCGCCTGATCTTGCAGGTCACATTCGCCACCTTGGTCGCAGATTGGGCAATCCAGCGGGTGGTTGATCAGCAAAAATTCCATGACCCCTTCACGGGCCTTTTTCACCATCGGTGATTTCGTCTTAACGACAGGCGCTTGTCCTTCGGGACCTGGCCGCAAATCACGCACTTGCATCGCACAGCTGGCGGCAGGTTTTGGTGGACCGCCAACGACCTCAACCAAACACATGCGGCAGTTGCCAGCGATGGACAAACGTTCGTGATAACAAAAGCGGGGAATTTCCACGCCAGCGACTTCGCAGGCTTGGATCAGCGTCATTGCGCCGTCCACTTCCACTTCGGTCTCGTCAATGATGATTTTGCGCAAATCGGTCATGCCGTCTCCCAAGTCGAGCGGTCACCGCTCTGGGCTGTCTTCGATGATAAGCGATCCCAAAACCGCCTGTTGGTCAATTACCGTAGGATGGCAGCAGCCTCAACCAAAGAAACACATTTTCGGTGGCAAAATGAAAGTTATTTCAATTTCAAAAGCCCCCAATCTGCAAAATGCAGTTTGGGGGCCTAATTCAGACCATTCTGACTTTTTTACTTGGTTAATTTTCGTAAAGCAAAGTGCCAATTGCAGTATTTTTTGCAATCTCTTTTCGGCCCAAGGCACACATGCTTGGCTTATCTTTCAAACTGGCACCATTTGACTTTAGATATGCGCGGCCCCGCGCCTTTAGGCGGTCCTTTTCAGCGCGACTGTCAACAAAGGTTTCAATCTCTTGTTTCGAATACCCCATATCCTGCGCTGATTTGTGGATTGCGCGCAATCGGGCAATGCCTTTGAAAATGCGACCAGAAATCGACCCACAGTTTTTGCGGATTTCATCGGCCAAGCCCACATAAAGCAAGCCATCGTTTATGGATTTCACCTCCCGCAGTGGCGGATTTGCCATGGCGGACGTTGCAAGCATTGTGCTGAGCATTGCGATCATAAGAATACGCATTGAGTTCTCCTGTTTTTATTGGCCAAAAACTGGCCGCTGCTTGTCTCGAAGATGGGAGTTTGGCGTGTGTTATGCAATAACAGG
>CAYWIR010000304.1:0-3813 GCA_964458375.1 uncultured Neptunicoccus sp. | reverse complement strand
CTTCACCCCAAATACGTATCCCGCAACTCTCTCCGCAGCACCTTACCGGACAACGTCACAGGCACTTCATCCACGAACTCAATCCGCTTTGGCACCTTATAGTTTGTCAGCCCCGTCTTACAGACCTCACGCACCATATCCTCGGTCACACTGTCATCCGCACGCACGATAAACGCGGCTACGGCCTCGCCTGTTTTGTCATCGGGATAGCCAACGACCCCAACTTGCACCACGCCTGCCATAGTGGAAATCGTGTCTTCAATCTCATTCGGGGCCACGTTGAACCCAGACACCAAAATCATGTCCTTTTTGCGATCCACGATTTCAATATACCCATCTGCGTCCATCACGCCGATGTCGCCAGAATGCAGCCAGCCATCGACAATCGTTTCCGCCGTTGCATCAGGGCGGTTGATATAGCCTTTCATGATCGTCGGCCCACGCCCAATCACTTCGCCAGGTTCGCCCAGCGGCACATCCTTGCCGTTGTCATCCACAATCCGCACGTCCATGCCAGGCACAGGCACCCCAACGGAGCCAAGCCGATTGTCCTCTGACGGGTTGAACGTCATCACACCACAGCACTCGGTCATGCCCCAACCCTGACGGATCGGAACGCCCATTTTATCGTGCCATTTTTGCGCCACGCCCGTCGTTTGCGCAGCCCCGCCAGACCCGCAGAACCGCACGTTTTCAAACAGCTCTTTCTTGGCCCAATCTTCCACCAATAACGCCGCATAAAGCGTGTTGATCCCTGTGAACCACGTCACCTTATGCTTTTCAAACGCAGACTTCAGGTTTGATGGTGGGCGGGGGCTCGGCACCAAAACGCTATGTGCACCCGTGCGCAAACCTGCGATAAAGATCAGCGAAAACGCGGTAATATGATAAAGCGGCAGGATCACCAAAACCGTTTCTCCATCACCACCCATCAAATCATTGGTCATCAGTTCCGCCTGATAGGCGTTGGCGATCACAGATTGATGCGTCAGCTCTGCACCCTTGCTGCGCCCCGTGGTTCCGCTGGTGTATTGATACAGCGCCACATCCGTCGGTTTCACATCCGCCGTATACTGCGCCACATCCCCCGATGCGGCCTTGCCTGCCGCCAAAGCCGACTTCATGGTCACATGGTCGGTCCGCATGTCAGGAATGGCCTTCTTCACTTTCTTCAGAACGAAGCCCAAAATCGCCCGTTTCAGCCCTGGAAAATACTCCAGCAGTGACAAAGTGATGACCGTTTCAACACCCGTCTTGTGGACCACCTCGTCCACCTTGTCGCCAAACAGGTCGATGATCACCAACACCTTTGCACCACTGTCGTTCAACTGATGCTCCAGCTCTGGAGCCGTGTAGAGCGGGTTTACGTTTGTGCTGATGCAGCCCGCTTTGGCAATGCCCATACAGGCCACACCAAACCCAATGCAGTTCGCTGTCATCACCGCCACGGTATCCCCACCGTTCAGCTTCAAAACCTCTCGCAGGTAAACCGCAAAGGCCTCTGACTCGGTCTTTAGTTGATTGAACGTAATCGTCGTTTCCGCCCCTGTGGGCAGAATGGTCGTTAAGGCAGGTTTATCCCCATAAGCCGCTGCAGACGCATCCAGCAAATCCGAAAAGCGCGCCGCCCCCATGTTTGCAAGATCAAAATTCTTTGCTTCCTCAGAAAAGTATTTGGTCCACGGCTGGTCCATGGTGTCCTCCCTTTAAAATTGGCTTATGGTCTCCCACCTCCACCTAAAGGCAAAACTCCGCGAATTGCCACCATTTTAAAAGCGGCTTCCCCAACGGTAAATTCACCGTTACCACTTCTGTTATGGTTCCTCTAAACACACCCCCCGTCTATCTCGATTTTCTTAACCGCTTCGATATCGAAGCTCTCGGCCTCACGGACGCGGAAATTCTCGCTGCGATTGAAGACAGCCTTGCAATGCAGGGACGCGGTGAAACCTCCATTGAGCCTCGGATGCACATCCATCCCCGTGCAGGAGTCGAAGGACACTTCAACGTGCTGCGCGGTTGGATTGGCGAAGACATAGACGCCGCTGGCACCAAGGTCGTTGGCGATTTTGTCCCCAACTATCTGGAAAACCGCCCGTCAGAATACGGCCTTCTTACACTGTTTGATCCCCGCAATGGTGCCCCCAAAGCAATTGTAGAAGCAGGCGGCATCACTGATATGCGCACAGGTGCTGTCACGGCTATTGGCGCAAAATACCTCGCGCCAAAGAACCCCAAAATCCTTGCCCATATCGGCGCACGGGGCACAGCCTATTGGAACGTGCGTCTGCTGTGCCACCTGTTTGATTTTGAAGAGGTCCGCATCCATTCCCGCCGCGCAGAAAGCCGTGAAGCCTTTGCAGAAAAACTCGAAGCCGACTTAGGCCGTAAAATCACCGTCACCGAGACGTGGCAGGAGTGCCTTGAAGGGGCCGACATCATGGTCGAAGCATCCCGCCTTTCCGAACCCACACCCCTGTTCAAAACCGATTGGATCAAACCGGGCGCGCTTGTGATCCCCTATGGCACAATGTCCGCCGTCGAACTGAACCTCACCGATATCATGGCCAAGGTTGTGATGGATGATTGGGGGCAAGCCTTCGGCAAATTCGGCTCGTTGCGCGCCCATGTGGATACAAAACGTCTGACCGCAGAAACCCTGCATGCGGAACTTGGCCAGATCGTTGCAGGGGTAAAACCCGCACGGGAATCCGATGATGAAACCATCCTCTTCTGGCATCGCGGCCTGTCGCTGTCGGATATTGCCCTTGGCCACGCCATGCTGACCAAGGCGAAATCTATGGGCGTTGGCCAACGCTTGCGGTTTTACTGATGCAGATCGACGGCAGCCCTATCACCCTTGCGGAGTTCATAGCCGCCGTCGAAGGCGATACCCAACTTACCGTCATCCCCGAAATCACTAACAACCTGAAAGCTGCGCGTCAGTACATCGATGCTGCCGCCGCGCTGGACACACCCATTTATGGCCTCAACACGGGCCTTGGCGCAAACCTCGGCCACCGCCTGCCCGTCGAAGATATTTCGGCCTTCCAACGTCAAATTCTGACAGGTCGCGCCACTGCTGTTGGTCCACCCCTCCCCGCCCAAACAGGCCGCACCGTTCTGCTCTACCGCATCCTCTCTGCCGCCAAGGGTCATTCCGGCATAAGCCCAGCCCTGTTTACGCACCTCATCCAGTGCTTCAACTCAGGCCTGTCGCCCTCCATACCAACATACGGTTCCATCGGCGCGGGTGACCTCACCCAACTGGCCCCTTGGGCGCTTACACTCTGCGACGCTCCAACCGCACCCGCCTTGCAAGCCAAAGACGCCTTGGCCTTGATCAACCATACAGGCCTCACCATCGCTCTTGCCGCCCATGCACTTCGCGAAACACAAACCGCTCTGCGTATGGCCCACCACGCAGTTCTCCTTACTTACATTGGATATGACGCCAACCGCGATGTCCTATCAGCGATGGTAAACGCGCTCCGCCCCGCGGCAGGCCAAACAGAAGCCGCCGCATGGCTTCGAACTGGCCTAGAGGGCACCGAAAACAACCCACGCCGCATCCAAGAGGCTCTCTCGATCCGCACCGCTCACACCACCCTTGGTGCCGCGCAACACGCCTGCGACACCGCCATTACACTGCTCGAACAAGAGCTCAACGCCACCTCTGACAGCCCAGCCCTCCTGCCAGACGGCACCCTCTCTTCAACCGCAAATTTCCACACACCCGCGCTCGCTCTTGCGCTCGATACAACAACACTCGCCCTCACCCGCATTGCAAACGACAGCCTACAACGGGCCCAG
>CAYWIR010000303.1:0-3825 GCA_964458375.1 uncultured Neptunicoccus sp. | reverse complement strand
ATATCAAAGCGCCAGAGTGCTTTATCATCGAACAACAGCTTAAAGAGCTGATGGACATACCCGTGTTTCATGATGATCAGCACGGAACTGCGGTGATTTGTGCGGCTGGCCTGCTGAATGCGCTGCATATTTCTGGGAAAAAGATTGAGGACGTAAAGATCGTTCTGAACGGTGCTGGCGCGGCTGGGATTGCTTGTGTTGAGCTGATTAAAGCGATGGGTGCAAAATCGCAAAATTGTATCGCTTGTGACACCAAAGGTGTGATCTATCAGGGTCGGACTGAGGGTATGAATCAGTGGAAATCGGCCCATGCGGTGAAAACAGATTTGCGTACGCTCGAAGACGCGATGAAGGATGCGGATGTGTTCTTGGGCGTATCTGTAAAAGGTGCCGTGACCGAAGATATGGTCAAAAGCATGGCGCCGAACCCTGTGATTTTTGCCATGGCAAACCCTGATCCAGAGATTACGCCAGAAGAGGCAAAAGCGGTTCGTCCTGACGCGATTGTGGCAACGGGTCGGTCAGATTACCCGAACCAAATTAACAACGTATTGTGCTTTCCTTACCTTTTCCGTGGGGCGCTGGACATCAATGCACGCGCCATTAATGACGAGATGAAGATCGCCTGTGCGGAGGCGTTGTCAGAGTTGGCGCGTCAAGAAGTGCCAGATGAAGTTGGTATCGCGTATGGCGAAAAATTGGTGTTTGGGCCAGATTACATCATTCCAACGCCGTTTGATCCGCGCTTGATCCATGTGATCCCGCCCGCAGTTGCGAAAGCAGGGATGGACACGGGCGCAGCGCGGCGTCCGATTGTCGATATCGAGGCTTATGAGTTGGCGCTGAAATCACGTTTGGATCCAGCGGCGTCTGTTTTGCAATCGCTTTACGTGCGGGCGCGTAATGCGCAGGCGCGGATGATTTTTGCAGAAGGTGATGACGAACGTGTGTTGCGCGCTGCGGTTGCGTATCAGCGCAACGGTATGGGCCAAGCCGTAGTTGTTGGCCGCGTTGATGTTGTGAAACGCAAGCTGGAAGAAGCGGGCATGGGCGATGCGTTTGAAGACCTAGAGGTCACAAATGCGGGTATGGCCGACGATTTGGAGACATACAAAGCGTTTCTGTACGAACGTTTGCAGCGCAAAGGCTATAACGAAAAAGACGTTCACCGTTTGGCAACGCGGGATCGGCATGTGTTTGCGGCACTGATGTTGGTGCATGGGCATGGCGATGCGATGGTGACAGGTGCGTCACGCAAGTCGGCGCAGGTTATGGAATTGCTGAATCATGTGATTGACGCAAAGCCATCTGATGGTGCCGTTGGTGTGACGGCTGTTTTGCTGCGTGGTCAGATTGTATTTGTTGCAGATACGCTGGCACACGAATGGCCAGAGGCAGAAGATTTGGCGGATATCGCTGAGAAGGCTGCCAGTGTTGCGCGTAATATGGGCTTGGAGCCGCGTGTGGCTTTTGCCAGCTTTTCGAACTTTGGGTATCCCGTTTCTGAACGGGCGACCAAAATGGAAGACGCTGTTCAAGTGCTCGACGATCGGAATGCTGACTTTGAGTATGACGGTGAAATGACCGCTGATGTGGCGTTGAATGCTGATTTGATGAAGCAGTATCCGTTCTGTCGTTTGTCTGGCCCTGCGAACGTGTTGGTTGTTCCAGCACGGCACTCTGCGTCTATTTCCGTTAAGATGTTGCAGCAGATGGGTGGTGCGACGGTGATTGGTCCGATTTTGGCGGGGATCGAAGCGCCCGTTAAGATGTGTTCCATGACGTCCACGGTGAATGACATTCTGAACATGGCTGTTATGGCAGCTTGTAAAGTCGGCAACTAAAACGAAAGACCCCAGCGCAAGGCTGGGGTCAAATCACGTTTAAAGATGGAAGGGAATTTACCCTTTCATCCCTTCCCAGAAGCCTTTGACTTTGCCAAAGAAATCACTGCTTTCAGGGCTGTTGTTTTCGCTGAGCTTTTCAAACTCTTTTAACAGATCTTTCTGTTCAGAGCTGAGGTTCACAGGGGTTTCAACGGCGAGTTCCAAGAACAGATCGCCTGTTTGATTTGACCTGATGGCTGGCATCCCTTTGCCCTTCAAACGCATTTGTTTGGTGGACTGAGACCCAGCAGGAACCTTCACCCGTGATTTACCACCATCGATTGTCGGCACTTCAATTTCACCGCCAAGCGCGGCTTTGGTCATGCTGACAGGAACACGGCAGAACAGGTTAGGACCTTCGCGTTCAAAAATCTCGTGATCTTCGACTTCGATAAAGATGTAGAGATCGCCTGTTGGGCCACCACGCAATCCTGCTTCGCCTTCGCCTGCAAGACGAATGCGTGTGCCAGTTTCAACACCCGCGGGGATGTTCACACCAAGGGAGCGTTCCCGCTGTTGAAGGCCATTCCCACCGCAAGATTTACAAGGATTGGTGATGATTTGTCCGCGGCCAGAACAGGTTGGACAGGTGCGTTCAACGGTAAAGAACCCTTGTTGCGCGCGTACCTTTCCCATTCCCGAACAGGTTGGACAGGTGGATGGTTCTGCACCACCTTCAGCACCAGTTCCGTCGCATGTATCACAGGCAACCGAGCTGGAAACAGATACATTTTGCTGTTTGCCTGTGAAGGCTTCTTCTAGTGAGATGGTCAGGTTGTAGCGCAGGTCCGAGCCACGGGTTGCCCGTTGCCCACCACCGCCACGGCGACCGCCACCAAAATCACCGAACAGATCGTCGAAAATGTCAGAGAATGCAGAGCCAAAATCGCTGCCGCCTGGGTGAAATCCGCCACCCTGTCCGCCGCCGCCCATGCCACCTTCGAATGCAGCGTGGCCGTACCGATCATACGCAGCTTTTTTGTCGCCGTCTTTTAGAACGTCGTAGGCTTCGTTGACCTCTTTGAATTGTGCTTCTGCGTCGGGGTTGTCTTTGTTGCGGTCTGGATGAAGCTCCATCGCTTTCTTGCGATAGGCCTTCTTCAATTCTTGTTCAGACGCACCTTTTGATACACCCAACAGTTCGTAATAATCACGCTTTGCCATTATCGCCTCCGCGCTGCATGGGACCGCGCATTTTCATGCGCGGCCCTATGTGTGACTGTGGATGTACGATTAACGGTCGCCCTTACCGAGATCTTCGAAATCAGCATCAACGATGTCTTCGTCAACTGGTTTAGGACCATCCTCGTCAAAACCTTCGCCACTTGGTGCAGCACCAGCTTCTTCGGCTTGAGACTGATAGATTGCTTCACCCAGCTTCATGGCTGCTTCTGTCAGATCTTGTGAACGAGCTTGAATAGAAGACGCATTGTCTGTTTCCAGTGTTTCTTTCAATGCTTTGATAGACAGCTCAATAACTTCGATTGTCGAAGCATCTACTTTGTCGCCGTGGTCTTCTACAGATTTTTCCGTCGCGTGGATCAAGCTTTCGGCTTGGTTCTTCGCTTCGATAAGATCTTTACGCTCTTTATCCGCTTCGGCGTTCTCTTCCGCGTCACGAACCATTTGCTCGATGTCATCATCAGACAAGCCACCGGATGCTTGGATCGTAATCTTATGCTCTTTGTTTGTGCCTTTGTCTTTGGCAGAAACAGAGACGATACCGTTTGCATCAATATCGAAGGTGACTTCGATCTGTGGCAAGCCACGTGGTGCAGGCGGGATATCTTCGAGGTTGAATTGACCAAGAATTTTATTGTCTGAAGCCATTTCGCGCTCACCCTGGAACACGCGGATGGTTACAGCATTCTGGTTGTCTTCAGCGGTTGAGAAAACCTGAGATTTCTTAGTTGGGATCGTTGTATTGCGATCGATAAGG
>CAYWIR010000302.1:0-3825 GCA_964458375.1 uncultured Neptunicoccus sp. | reverse complement strand
CCGTCACCCACGACGATGGCCTTGTGTGGCAGGTCCGAAAACCCCTCGACCTCGCAGCAATGCAGGCAGGCGCAAACCACCTCCTTGGCCGCCACGATTTCACAACCTTCCGCTCCACAATTTGCCAAGCAGACAGCCCCGTGCGCACCCTCGACGAGCTTTCCATCACGCAGGTTCCCTACGCAGGCGGCGAAGAATACCACTTCACAATCCGCGCCCGATCGTTTCTCCACAACCAAGTCCGCAGCTTTGTCGGCACGCTCGAACACGTTGGCAGTGGATCATGGCACCCAGATCGCGTGGCCGACGCGCTGGCCGCACAAGACCGCGCCGCCTGTGGCACCGTTTGCCCGCCCCACGGCCTCTACCTCGCCCATGTGAAATACCCCACAGACCCATTTGCATAGCAAAAAGGGCGCTGGATTGCTCCAACGCCCCGTTTCAATGTTCTTCAAATACCTAAAATCCGCTACCCGCGGTTCATACGATTCTCGATCAGATCATCGACCACGCTCGGATCCGCCAGCGTCGACGTATCCCCCAGCGCACCAAAATCATCCTCGGCAATTTTGCGTAAAATCCGCCGCATGATCTTGCCTGACCGTGTCTTCGGCAAACCAGGTGCCCACTGAATAAGATCAGGCTTGGCAATCGGACCAATCTCCTTGCGCACCCAATCAGACAGTTCCTTGCGCAACTCTTCGGTCGGTTCTTCCCCAGACATCAGCGTGACATAGGCGTAAATCCCCTGCCCTTTGATATCATGTGGATAACCAACGACCGCACTCTCGGCCACTTTGTCATGGGCCACCAACGCGCTCTCCACCTCGGCCGTGCCCATACGGTGACCTGACACGTTGATCACATCATCAACCCGACCCGTGATCCAGTAATACCCATCAGCATCGCGCCGACAGCCATCCCCCGTGAAATAATATCCCTTATAATCAGCAAAATAGGTGCTGACGAAGCGATCGTGATCGCCGTACACCGTGCGCATTTGCGCAGGCCAACTGTCTTTCATACACAGCACGCCCTCTGCCTCGGTCGTTGTAATTTCTTCCCCTGTTGTGGGTTCCAAGATCACTGGCTGCACACCAAAAAACGGCAGCGTACAGGACCCTGGCTTTGTCCCAATCGCACCTGGCAGCGGCGTCATCAAATGACCGCCCGTTTCTGTCTGCCACCAGGTATCCACAATCGGGCAATTCCCTTTGCCAACAACGTCATTATACCAATTCCACGCCTCGGGGTTAATCGGCTCCCCAACTGTGCCCAATATCCGCAAAGACGACAAATCGCATTTCTCAACAAAGCTGTCCCCTTGCCCCATCAAGGCCCGAATGGCCGTTGGCGCTGTGTAGAACTGATTGACTTTATGCTCGTCACACACCTGCCAAAAACGGCTCGCATCTGGGTATGTTGGCACACCTTCAAACATCAGCGTGGTCGCCCCATTCGCCAGTGGCCCATATACGATGTAACTGTGGCCTGTGACCCAACCCACATCCGCCGTGCACCAGAAAATGTCTCCGTCTTTGTAATCAAAGACATATTTATGGGTCATCGCTGCATAAAGCAGATACCCACCCGTCGAATGCACAACACCTTTCGGCATTCCTGTAGACCCAGACGTATAGAGAATAAACAAAGGGTCTTCGGCATTCATCTGTTCCGCAGGACAATCATCCGACGCATCAGCCATCATCGCCGTATAGGAATGGTCGCGACCTGCTTTCATGCCAACATCGGCACCTGTGCGCTCAACGACCAACATGTTTACGTCGCCAGAAACCTCCATTGCCGCATCTGCATTCACTTTCAACGCCGTGGCTTTGCCCCCGCGCGGTGCCTGATCAGCGGTCACAACCAATTTGGCTTCACAGCCTTTGATCCGTGCCGCCAAAGCGTCCGAAGAAAATCCACCAAACACAATTGAATGAATCGCACCAATACGTGCACAGGCCAACATGGCATAAGCGGCCTCTGGGATCATCGGCATATAAAGGATCACACGATCACCACGCCCAACACCCAGCGCCTTATAAACATTCGCCAGTTTGCTCACCTGTTTGTGCAGCTCACTATAAGTGATGTGCTTTGACGCCTCTGTTGGGCTATCTGGCTCCCAAATAATCGCCGTCTGATCACCACGCGTGGCCAAATGCCGATCAATACAGTTCTCTGACACATTCAACGCGCCATCCTCAAACCACTTGATAGACACATCAGGATGCTCAAACGTTGTGTTCTTCACCTTTGTATAAGGCTTAGACCACTGGAGTTGCTTCCCCTGCTCCCCCCAGAACGCCTCCGGATCCGCAATAGACGCATCGTACATCGTCTTATACGTCGCTGCATCAATATGTGCTGATTTGGCTATCGCCTCTGGCACTGGATAAATTTCGGGATTTGCGCTGTCAGCTGCCATGGGTTTATTCCTCCGCTTAAACCAAACACGTCACGCTGCGCATTAGGCTGGACAGAGTGACCTGTGTCAACGTCTACACCCAAATCTGTCAAAAAGCCTGTAATCCAATGGTTTTTATGGTCTTTTTTGTAAATTTTCTTACGAATCTCAGTAAGAATTGATCACAAATATGACTCCACACTTCAGTTGACCTACAGAGTGTTCAACGAAGGTGGCAATATGACAAATGTAGCGCAACGCGGACGCAAACACGCAAACCACAGAAAGGCGATTAGATCGATCCTAATTATGTTTGGAAGACTAAGTTGGTTGCGGGGGTAGGATTTGAACCTACGACCTTCAGGTTATGAGCCTGACGAGCTACCGGGCTGCTCCACCCCGCGCCAATTTAGTACCCCGATGTACGCCTGTTCCAAATCAGGTTCAACGGAAAAATGCACGAAATGCCAAAGTTTTAGCCAGTTTTTATCGTTGTCTATCAGGGCGCAATTGCACGGCCCACTTTCAAAGAGAAGTCTTTAGACACAACCACCTCCAAGGCGCGCCTAAACGACCTATTTCAGCAAAATTTGAACTGAATCAGCCCCCTGCGCAATAAGAACCAGTTAGGACTTGGTGTTTTGAATTCACACCATAAGATCAGCCTAAATTCCACGTCACAGGACTCATTCCATGACAAACATGTCCCTCGCTTCTGAACTTTGCGTCACCTGCCAAATGTGCTGCAACGGCTCCCTGTTTGAATCAGTCGCAATTTCCGCAAACGAAGCGCGCCGCCTTGAACAACATCAACCTGGCATTTGCAACGGCTCAACGGCACATCTTCCCCAACCCTGCATCGCGCTCAGTCGGTTTGAAGGCTGCACGGTCTATCATTTGCGCCCCAATTCCTGTGCCAAATTCACCTGTTCCGTTCTGCATCGTGCAAACATCGGCGCGATCACACCCGAAAAAGCGCACGCTTTAATCGATGAACTCAAAGAATTGAAAGACACCGCAGACAATGCAGGCGGTGAAGAGGCAAAACTCGCAAAACAGGCGTTCAAAAAGCTCGCCAGAAGCCAATTTAAGCGCCAATAGGCAGCCAAATCACGCAGATTTACAGAATTTTGGGTCCTAAAACACAAAAAAGCCGCCCCTAAGGACGGCCAAATCGTTATTTCATCGTTCGAGAACATTAAGAATGCTTTTTAGGTCCGGCAGTGACTTACTCTCCCACGTCTTAAGACGCAGTACCATCAGCGCAACAGTGCTTAACGGCCGAGTTCGGGATGGGATCGGGTGTTTCACTTGTGCTATGACCACCGAACCAAAAAAACATTCTTTACACGAGACCCTGCTTCGCAGGTTATCTTTCCTAACTTTTGTCCAGTCTTACTATTACTGGATCAAAT
>CAYWIR010000301.1:0-3833 GCA_964458375.1 uncultured Neptunicoccus sp. | reverse complement strand
GAATTGCCCCGTATCAGTGTTTCCAAAAAACAGAAAAACGCTGCTTGAAGGCCTCAAAGCCCAAGGAGGTTGCACCTGACTTGTTTTTGTTCGTGCTGTCGGGGCACTTGCAAGCCAATCGGATTCTCGGCTCTTTTTCGCCAAATTGCGTTGCAGCTAACCCAATAGCTTCCACCCATCTACCGCTCCATCTTCTAACGCTCTTCAAACCCCAAGCTGGCCCCATCCACAAACAGCCCGCCACAGGTCCGAACCACACAGCAGAACAATCCAGAACATGCCGTAAAAACTCAGCAAATGCGCGCCATCGGCATTTTGATGAGTGGAGCCGCCGAACCCATTCAAAAACGTGGAAAACACCGCATTGGCTGCTACCACCGCCATGCACCACACCAAGACAATTGGGCCAAACCGCACGGGCACCTCCTACTATTTCTGCCAACTATAGCCAATTCGCAGGGCATCAATAGACCCCACATTGCGATTTTTTCTAGGCTGAAAGCACCCGTCATGCTATCTAACACCTATTCCACTTAAAGGTGTTTTCATGCGTTTTATCTTCACACTCTTTCTCTCTGTCCTTTTGCTCACACAAACCGCCAGCGCAAAAACCTACGCTTGGGCACAGCTGGTTGGCACCAACCTCGTCAGTGTGCGGGCCATCACGCCGCAAGCCTGCGCTGCCCTCACAGGCACAGTGACGTTTCAGCCCCGCGTGCAGGATACGATGGAACAGATGAACGGCAACTCGGTCTGCGAGGCCCTCATCGACCTCACCACATTTACAGCAAATACCGTCACCGTAGACGGCCACACCATCACCCTGCCAAAAACCGCACCCAAACGGGTTGTCATTTTGGGGGACACGGGCTGCCGTAAAACCCACCACCACGAACATTGCTCTGACACCTCAAAATGGAACTTCCCCGCGGTGGCCAAGGCGGTCGCGAAAACCAAACCTGATCTGCTCGTGCATGTAGGCGATTACGTCTATCGCTATAACTGCTGGAACGGCACCGAAGGCTGCGCGCGCACAAACAGCCAAGGCCAAACGGTGAACGGTCAGCTCAAGGAATGGTACTACTGGGAAGAGGATTTCTTCAAACCCGCCGCCGATCTGCTGCCCGTCGCCCCTTGGGTGTTCACACGCGGCAATCACGAAGACTGTGCCAAAGCAGATCGCGGATGGCGCGGATGGGCGCTGTTTTTGGCAATGACCCCAGATCAATCCACCCAATCTGATCCTGTCACCAGCCTCTATAAAAACTGCGTCGCCAACAAACGTGACATCAAACAACCTGAATTGATCCAGTTTAAGGCCGACACAGCCACTGGCGCGGCCCCGGCGCTGAACCTCTATGCCTATGATACGGCAGACGAAGTTGCGCCAACATGGTCGGATTTTTCCAACCTATCCGCCCTGCCCGATGAAACATGGATCGTCACACATGTTCCGTTTACCTCCATCAACGGCGCCGCCTACACGCCCGCGCCCTCTGGCACGCCCAACTACCGTGATGGATTGCCCGATCCTGTCAGCTTGGTGGTCAGCGGCCATGTGCACCTGTTCCAATACGAACAACAAACCACCAACGGCGCGATCCAACTGGTTCTCGGGGGCAGCGGCACCAAACTTGATCACTTCGGGCTGCTCACCAATTCGATCAATGCGAAATACACCACGTTCATGGTGATGGACCGCAGCCCAAACGGTGCCTCTGCTATGACCGTATGCATCGTTCCCCCTGCGGGCACCGCCAGTGCTTGGGAAACATGGGATCTGTCCGTGTCAAACGCCCCTTGGGCCAGCACGCTAACGTTGCGCCAAACGGCGGATGCAAACGCCTGTAGCTAGACGCAACGCACTGCACCCAGCGCTACTCCTTCACAGGGAAAACCGCCAAAACCGTCCAATTCCCGCCTCCCATCGGCTGTATCCCGCCCAAACACGGGCGGGATCACGCAAATGTAACAGACCCTCACGGAAAATCGCTCAAACGCCACTTGAAAGCATTGCTTACTTAGCTATGTAATTAATCAAGACAGGGCCTGCTGTGCACCCTCCCCGCACAGCGCCCACCTTTTCGCGACGGAACTCCCGCCGCTCACCGTAAAACGAGAAACAACAAAGGATTCTTTTACTATGTCCGCCCTGACCGCCATATTGACGGCCGCTGTTTTGACAACACCGGTTGTCCAAGTCACCCACGATCGTATCATCGAGGTCCCCCGCCACGCAGAGGTTACAATCCAAGCCAGCGCGTCGGATATCGGCATCGACGATACGGCCCTAACCGCATTCCTGATCCGCGCATCCCAGCGTTACACAGGCACAGAATAAAGGTCCCGTGGTGTCCGCAGTATTCGAATTATCCCTAAAAATACTGGCGGCACCACTGTTGCTCTGGCAAGGGCTGCGCGTGCGCAAGCATGCGCTGATCCTACCAGAGCCAACCGGTCCCCGCAGCGGCGTCACCGCCAATCGATCCAATAACGCTCCCCTTCGTTTGCTGATCGTAGGTGACAGTGCCGCTGCGGGTGTCGGGGAAAAAACCCAAGACACCGCCCTTCTTGGCCAACTTGTCGAACGCTTGGCCCAACACACCACCGTAGAATGGGACCTGATCGCCCGTACAGGCGGCACCACAGCCACAACCACGCAATGGCTGCACGACACAGCGCCAAAACCCTATGACGCAGTCGTTGTCTCGCTCGGCGTGAACGATGTCACCCGCCAAATCCCCTTGCAAAGATGGCTCAACCAAACCGCCACCTTCCTCGACCTGCTGACCACCAAATTCGCCGCCAAACGCATCTACACCGTGAACCTGCCCCCCATGGGCAAATTCCCCGTCCTCCCCCAACCGCTCCGCTGGATCATAGGCCTACGCGTAGACCGCTTCGACACCGCGATGGCGAAATACCAAGCAACACGCCCCGAAGTCACCCGCCTGACAATGGACGTACCAGAGGACCCGACCCTGATGGCCAGTGATGGGTATCACCCAGGTCCAAAAATATATGCCGTGTGGGCGGAAGAGGTCGCAAAGGCGATTTTGAGTGATAGACGCAATGACGCGGGACAAAAGCGCTGACTAAGACTTAGCAGCAATCAGTGGCAGCTTTGGGGGACGAAGCTGCCATTTTTTATTTGGTGTGTCCGCTTTCGGACAGAAAGCAAGTGATTGGTTCTTAAGCCAAGTTCTATCCTTTTAAGGTCAGCATTACTGACATACTTTAAGAAAAACGCACCACCCCCTTACGCTCAAGAGCGTTTTTTTCAATCCATCAAATTACCTAGGATCAGGTGGATGCTCGGGAGTTATTTCCGGTCAAGCCACTTGGCGATTACGTACCATACGGCACTCGCCAAGAGGCTGCCCAGAAACCCGATAAAGAGGGCTTCCAGCATGCAACATCCTGTCAGTAAGGGAAAGTTTGCTCAAGCAAACACAGAAAAGCCCTGTGAGGCGATCCCACAGGGCCACGAAAAACCCCACTCCCCGCAACGCGGAGGTGTGAGGTTATCTGAATTTCATTTACCTAGTTTTACGTCCTGCTCTACTTAGCATTAGCCATAGCTTCGCACTTTCGGTGCCGCAGGCCCCTATCGGTTATCTGCGTACCTTCGCGGCGTGTATCCGTAATACCGCAACCATTTTATCCATATGTCGGCAATGGCCCCAGCTATCAGGTTCACCGGGTCCCGGCGATTTGGCGCACGGGTTCAAAGTAATTGTTACTAGATGGTGCGATTTTTTTTCAACCCGAACCTCAAAAACACCATCATCTGGTATAAAAACACCAAGCGCTGACGGAGTGTTCGTATGGCT
>CAYWIR010000300.1:0-3844 GCA_964458375.1 uncultured Neptunicoccus sp. | reverse complement strand
AGCCGTCCTCTACGGATCACCCGCTGCACGAAGCCATTTGTGAAGCGTGCCGCACCGTGCACGATCCAGAAATCCCAGTGAATATCTTTGATCTGGGCCTAATTTACACCATCGAAATTGATGATGCAGGCAACGTTAATGTGCTCATGTCCCTAACGGCACCGGGCTGCCCTGTGGCTGGTGAAATGCCGGGTTGGGTCGAAGACGCCGTTATGGCCGTACCTGGGGTTCAATCCGTGACAGCACAACTGATTTGGGAACCTCAATGGGGCATGGACATGATGTCCGATGAAGCCCGCCTAGAGTTAGGATTCATGTAATGTTTGGCATTCCGGGCAAACAAGCCGTTTCCATCACCGACAAGGCCGCTGGCCAAATCGTAAAACTGATGAGCGAAGGCAACAAAAAGGGCCTGCGCATCGGCGTGAAGAAAGGCGGCTGTGCGGGCATGGAATACACCATGGAATACGTGGACGAAGTGGACCCACATGATGAAACCGTGGAACACAACGGCGCACGGGTTATGATTGCGCCTATGGCGCAAATGTTCCTGTTTGGCACTGAAATAGACTACCAAGTGTCCCTTCTCGAAGCGGGTTTTACGTTCAACAACCCCAACGTAACCGAAGCCTGCGGATGTGGGGAATCCATTAAGTTCGAAGGCATGTAATGGCGGTCTCTGACGAGGATATCGCTTTTGCCACAGACCTTTTTAACCCGCTTGGAGCCATTACATCGCGCAAAATGATGGGCGGCGCGAGCCTCTATTGCGACGGCCAAATCTTTTCCATTTTAACATCTGATGGCGTTCTGATGCTCAAAGCAAAAGATGCACTCGCCGCAGAACTGGAAGCAGAAGGCAGCCACAAATTCGCGATGGAAGACAAAAAAACGGGCAAACTGCGCTCCATGCACTATTGGTCCATGCCTGAAACCGCCCTTGACGATCAAGACGAAGCCTGTGATTGGGCACGCAAATCATTGAAAGATATTGACTAAATGCCAAAGAAACTTGCCGCTGGAAACTGGAAAATGAATGGCCTGCGTGAGGCATTGAACGAGGTGAAGGCGCTAAATGACGCCTGCCCGACGCATGAATGCGACGTTCTGATTTGCCCTCCAGCCACGCTTTTGCGCTCCATGGCCAAGGTCTGTGATGACATGCACATCGATGTGGGCGGGCAAGATTGTCACGAAAACACATCAGGCGCGCATACGGGCGATATTTCCGCTCCAATGCTGGCAGATACGGGCGCAACCTATGTGATCCTTGGCCACTCTGAACGCCGCGCCACCTATGGCGAAACAGACCGCCAAATCCGCGCGAAAACCACAGCCGCTTGGGATGCGAGCCTCACGGCAATCGTCTGCATCGGTGAAACACTGGAAGAACGCGAAGCCGAAAACACGCTTGATATTGTCGGCGGGCAGCTTGCCATGTCTGTACCAGATGGGGCAACGGCCGCAAACCTTGTCATTGCGTACGAACCAGTTTGGGCCATTGGTACGGGCAAAACGCCAACCCTTGCAGAGATTGAAGAGGTCCACACCTTCATCCGCACTCGCCTGACAGATCGTTTTGGGGACGCGGGCCAAGACATGCGCATTCTCTATGGCGGTTCAATGAACCCGAAAAACGCCACCGACATCGCCGCTGTGCCAAATGTCGACGGCGGTTTGGTCGGTGGTGCCTCACTCAAAGCGTCAGATTTTATTCATATCGTTCAAGCGCTTAACGCATAAGGTCATCCGATTCTGTGATCGGCCTCACTCAACGTGTCATCGTAGTGTAAACGCAACCGCTGTAGCGCGATGCGCAGAACAATTTTGCCAGATCGCGCCGACCACCCCATACGCTTTTCGGCCGCCTCCAGCCCTTCCAAAAAGCAACAACACCGCATCGCAATATCGCCCAATCCTGGTCCTAGCGCCGACAGGGCCTTTTGCAATCGCTCCTGCGCCACGCTTGACCCACCCCCCGATGGGCCAAAGGTCCCGCGCTGTCCGCCTGTCAGAAATTTCTCCCAGTTTTGTCCAATGCGCGGCCCCATCTGCGACAGCTCAAAATCTTCGCGCAGACGATCCCCAGCCTCAATCAAATCGCTCGACAAAAAGGCCCGCCCGTCTGGCCCCTTTTTCCGCGCCAACATGGTCAACGGGCTTTCGCGAAGGTTCACACGCTTTTTGCGCTGCACCCCATCATCATCGCGCACCGCCCGTTCGCCCCACTCTTTGTGTTGTTCTGAAAACGTGCTCGGTGCCTCGGCAAAACCTGTTGGCACACGCCCCTTAATCGTATCCACAGCAATAGCACGCTTTAACGCAGATCGACCGACTTCCGTGATCGCATACATGGAAATTTGTCCAGCTTTTGAACATCTTAGCCAGTCCTTGATGACACATGACCCTGCTAAATGCGCATTCACCACGGCCGTACGTGTGCGCTGCCCATCCGCGTTCGTTCGCATCACAACCGCTTTCTTCAACCCTTTGGACACCACCAAAACCGCGCCCGTTTCTGCCAGTCGCCGCAGCAGTGTTTTTTCTTCATCTGACACGACTTCTGGCCCCGTCCCTACCAGCTTGGCTCCCTTGCCCTCTGACAGATGATTGCCTTTCCCTGCCGCTGAACTCAAATATTGGTCCAAAACAGGATCATCGCGCAGCCCCTCAACACGTCTGATCCGCCGCATAATTGTAGAGGGATGCACATCCGATCCTTGCGCAATGGCGCGGATGCTTTTGCCATCCACCACATGCTCCAAATAGCTGGCAGCAGCCTCAGCCAAAGTTCCCCGACGTGCAGGTTCACCCGCGCTTTGTTCCGTTCCTGATATGATTTTGTGTTCCGACAAATTGCTTACCCCGAAATAGTGAATGTCAAAGCTACTTATGGTTGATTGTTGAAAAAATTGTTAAAGTTATCCACAAATTGTATTGATTGTTTCCAAAGCGTAAACAGTCGCTAACAGACCGTTCTGTGGATAAGTTCTGACGCAACAGTTGTTTTGGTCGGTTTAAGAGTGATTTTGAAAGGACCACTCTATGACCAACTCCATTTCCACTTTGAACAGTTTGAAACGCCCAAAGATTTTAATCAGCGCCGCCCGCCTTGGGCTCGCCAATTATGATCGGGATGCCGATTTGCGCTTTATCGTTAAAACCGGTCGCACGCCTTGCCATGATGCCGCTATCGAGTCTCTGTTAACCCGTGAAAGCGCCTTAGAAGACAATCGCAAGGAAGGCCACGCAGGCTATAACGTGCAAGAACACATCCGCGTTTTAACCGCCTTGTTTGCAGAGGTACGCTTGCCAAATTTCGGGCGCAAACCCGCTTCGATTTAGGTTACTTCAGCTCATAGTCGCGGGTTTGACTGTGTAATATCTGCCCATCGCGGCGCACGCTGCTGCTGATTGTATATTGCCCCTTGGGCCAACCATCACTTGGCGCTTTTTTCCCTGCAAAACCAAACCACTGCGCCTTTCGCTTTTCCAGCGAGGGGCGCGTTGTCTCTACAATCACCCCAGATGGTCCTGAAAGACGCAGCAGCAATTCGTCTCCTGTTTTGCCATTCACGGCCAAGCCGAACACCACAAGCGGCGCATCTGATTTCAATTCAAATGTGTCCCACTTCCCATCCATCACATGCGCAAGCTTCGGCCCCGTGTCCGCCAACCCCAACTGCACAATCTTTGTGGGCTGATAGGTGAAGGTTGTTTGGAACCGATCTGTCCAAAGGCTTCGGCCAATACCAATCTCACAGCTTTTAGCATCAAAGTTGGGCGCAAACGGATCAACAGGCTTGCCGTCTTTGCGCACCGACAAATGAACATGCGGAAACTG
>CAYWIR010000299.1:0-3851 GCA_964458375.1 uncultured Neptunicoccus sp. | reverse complement strand
TTTCGATCACAGCATTCAATTCTGATGCACCAATGCGCAAAAATACGGTGTCTTCAATCGCGACCAAATCCAAAACGCGCTCATCCCCTAAGATCACCGCCAAATCCCCGATCAATCGCCCTGGATTGATTTCTGTGACCATGCGTTCCGCTGGGCCACCCACTTCCCAAAACAAACCGGCTTGTCCTGTCACACACAAATACGCCGCATCTGCCTCTTCACCTTGTCGAAAGACGGTGTGACCCTTCTTTGCGTTGTACCATTGCGCACTATACGCCAGCAGACGTTGGTTCTTTAGATCAATGCCTTTGAACAAATCCGCCTGTGAAACGGCCGCAAGTTTACGGTTCAAATCATCTCGTGACATATCATCGGACCGCAGATTGATGGACTTCTGCCCCCCATCCACACGCCCGTTTTCGATCTCAATGAACATGTCATAGGCTTCTGGCGCGTTGAAATGATCTTCGATGAAGATCTTGGTGGCATTCGGCATTAAGGCCCCAATCCGATCTCGCATATCGCTTCGGCTGTCCGCATCATGACTGCTGAGCGCACTTTGCAGGATCAAAATATCTGGCTTTTTAATGCCCGCACGGCTGATCGCTGCTCGCTCACGGAACACTGCTGGCAGGTTCGTGCCCCCAATGCCCATTTCCAGATCAAAGATCGACTGTGCCACTTGACGACGCCACCCGTGCTCGTTGATCACGTCAACAACGACATCTTCCACTTTCTGATCCCGCGCCCCTGCCATGCTGGAAATACGCCCAAAAATCGCATTGCCCAAAACGGTCATGACGGGAATGTATTCATCTGGATCAATCCGTTTAAACTCGCCACCAATTTCATCCAATATATGACCAGAGTTTTCCCGCCGAATTTCAAGCACCCGATCCTTAAAAGCTTCATCAAAGGCAGGACCGATCTGTTCGGCAGAAAACGCAAAAGGCACCGTCATCAGCAAGGATAAATCGGTATCATCCAACCCATCATCCCCCACAGTTTTGCGCTTCGCATAAATATCCGAAAGCTGCTGATACAGCTCATCATCCATGTTCAAACGCCGAAACAGCGGGTGATCCGTACCATCCGACCCAAAGGTTGCAATCAAATTGCCAACCACGCTCGCGGACATCTCTGTCAATTGTTCAACCAAACCCTCCGCGCGCAAAACCCGCAAAAAAGACGTGTTCGCCGCCAGCGTTGTTTGCGTCAGAAACTTCGTGGGAAGGGCAAACATCAAGTTGCTGCCAAGCGGGGACACAGGGTTAAATTTTTCGGGATCATAGCGGTAAACAACATCGGCAAGCCCAGCATCTTTAAGCCGCCGATCTATTTCGGGACGCAGTTCTACAATCATTTTCGCCAGCTCTGGTTGGGCATCCGCATTCATCCGCGTGCGCAAGGCACGGCGCACCATAAATTCATCAATCCCCATGGCTTCAACAATCTGGAACCACCAGTCGCGGATGCCTTCATCGTCTTCAAAACCCACTTTGGGCGGGTCCACCCAAACGGCATCCAACGGATCAAGACTGTTACCCGACCGCTTTGCCTCTTCCAACCATTCCGTAAACTCCGCCAATGCCTCTTCACTCACTTGCGGGTTATGCTTTAGCGGCAGCATCAGGTTGTCCCCAAGCGTTCCGTCAAACATGTATGGGTTCGATTGCGCATACCCAATACGACTGCCAACAACCCCTTGGTGCAGGTCATTCAACTCAAGCCCATTCACCGTCACGGACCCGCGATAGGGGATCACCTCGCGCGTTAAAACATCAGCAAACGCCTGACTCGCTGTCTCGTTCGTTGATTTTACCGCCACACGCGCACCCGCTGGAATGGTCAGGTTCAAATCATCCAAAACCACATGATCGCTGTCATCCCGAACGGTCACGTTCTTGAACACGATATCCCCAATCAGGCTTGGGTTTTCCGCAGGCTCCCCCTCAAACAAGGCATCATCCACCAGCGTTTTGGGCGCAAAGCGTTCCGTCACCACCTCCCAACGCAGCGCCATGTCTTGTGTCTGGTTGTAATAGGACAGCAGTTCCTTCCACGGCGACGACAAATCCTTGTAAGCCGCCAATGCCGCCACCAGCGCACCAACTGTGATTTGCCCTTGGATCGCGAGATACCCCCCAACTGAGTAGAAAAAGAACGGCGTCAATTGGTTGATGAAGTTGTTGAGAAACTTCATGAAGAACTTCTTTTGATAAATCTGAAAGCGAATGCCAAACAACGATCCCAAGCGGTTTGAAAACAACGCCAAACGGAACCGAAGCCCGCCATTCACGCGAATATCGCTCACCCCTGCGGCGGTCTCACCAATATCTGCCGCCAGTTTTCGCACCTCTTGGATACGGGATTTGTTCAACAAATTGATTTGCCGTTGCAACTTTGGGATCAACCACGCCTGCAACGGGATCAACGCCACAGACGCCAAACCAAACCAAAAACTCTGCGCAAACAGAAACGCCAGAATGGTGATCATTTGCCCCGCCTGAAACACAGGCTGGGACAACATATCGCCCATCAAACCACCCATCGGCTCTGCTTCTGATGTCACCATAGACACCAATTCCCCTTGGGAAGTTTTACGGAAATACGGACGCGGAAACCGCAACATGCGGCTCAGCAGTTGGAACCGAAACCGCCGCAACAATCGCTCTGCCAACACACCTTTCATGGTGTTCAAACGCATTTTCAGCAGCCCATTGGCCAAGACCGACACCAAAAATCCACCACACAAAAGCATCAAAAATTGAATTTGCGTAAACTCAAACCCAAGCAGCGTAACAGGGCCACCATCACCCCCAATTGCATCATTAATAATCCGTTTGGGCAGTTCTAACGTAATGTAAAGTAACGGAAATGTCGCAAGCGTAACCGCCAGCAAAACCAACTGACTGCGTTTTGAATACTTCCAAATAAAGGCGAAAAGCGTGGAATCCATACAACATGGCCTGTCATCAAAAAGGTAAGATCAGCTCTAGCCTCGCCTGATTACTCGCCAATGACAAGACCCATCGCAAACGCACTCGCTTGAACACAATCGCCCTAAAACATCTTTTTGTTTTCAAAATATCCACGGGGGTCTGGGGGCCGTCAGCCCCCAGCGTGAGCCATCCATCCCTAATGCCCGAAATAGGCCGCCGCCAAACGTTCATCATCCGCCAATTCCGCAGGGGTGCCCGCGGCAGCAATATGACCGCTTTCCATCACATAGACTTTTTCCGCCAACGTCATGGCGAAATTGGCGTTCTGTTCCGTAATCACAACCGTCAGCCCAAATTCCCCGCGCAAACGGCGCAACACTTCAGCAATTTCCAAACACACTTTGGGCGCCAACCCAATGGTCGGCTCATCCACCAACAACAGGCGGGGTGACGTCATAAGCGCACGCCCCAAAGACACCATCTGCCGCTCCCCCCCCGATTGGGTAGAGGTTTCCTGATCTTCCCGCTCCGCCAATCGCGGAAACAGCGCGTGGATCATCTCCATGTTTTTGTCGATGTCGTCGCGGGCCGTGTAACTGCCAACCAAAAGGTTATCACGCACGCTCATGTACGGGAATAAATTGAACCGCTCTGGCGCGTACCCGATCCCTTGTTTCACAACATGCGCCGCTGATTTCCCCACCAATGACGCACCATCAAACCGCATGTCCCCCGTGGTGGTCGTCAGCCCCATAATACTGTCGAGAAGTGTGGATTTCCCCGCCCCATTCGCACCGATCAACGCAATCGCACCGCCTTCTTCCACATCAAAAGACACATCATGCAGGGCTTGGGCTTTGCCATAAAACGCAGATAGGTTTTCAATTTCAAGCAGGGCCATTACGCCTC
>CAYWIR010000298.1:0-3862 GCA_964458375.1 uncultured Neptunicoccus sp. | reverse complement strand
CAAGGGGATGAGGTTCCGATCCTGACCCCATGGCTCGACAGCGGTAAGACAGCTAAGGCGAAAAAGCCTGCGACAAAGAAAGCGGCGAAAAAGGCAGCCGTTGCAGCCACAGACAGCAAAGCCAAAGCTAAACCTGCAAAGGCGAAGGCTGCTAGCAAAACGCCCGCCAAAGCGGCAGCGGTTGCAGCGCCTGCAAAAGAAAAGAAACCACGCACGATGACGGCACCGCGCAAAGCGGGGGCGGATGATCTGAAACTGATTTCAGGCGTGGGTCCGAAACTCGAAGGTGTTCTGAACGAACTGGGGTTCTACCATTTCGATCAAATCGCAAAATGGACCGAAGCCGAAGTGGCATGGGTCGATTCACGCTTGAAGTTCAAAGGTCGCATCGAGCGCGACAATTGGATGGATCAAGCATCCACGCTGGCGGCCGGGGGCGAGACAGCGTTTTCAAAGAAGGCATCCAAGTAATTGGCTGCCCTCATTAACAGGGGAATGAAGAATGTCGAATACGAAGAATGAAGGGCTGTTTAGCTGCCCGAATGTATGTTGGTTGATCGGCCTTGTGGTCGGAATTCTTGTGGCTGTTGGTCTTAACAGCGCCGCTGACATGAACTGGTTCTGGGCCATTGTGGTTGGTTTGCTGGCCATGGTTGGTGTGTACTGGTTGTTGTCTGGCTTGTTCTGTTCTGACGCGAACGAAAGCGCATCATCTGGCGCGTCTACATCTGGATCGTCTTCTTCTGATGCAGGCTCTTCTGCTTCCAGCAGCGCAGCGTCCGCATCCTCTGCCGCAACGACATCTGCGTCTGCAACATCTGCTGCGGCGACAGGTTCAGGGTCAACAACACCTGCTGCGGCCATGGCGAGCACGGCAGCAACCGCTGCCACAACGGCATCGACAACACCTGCGGCTGTTGCATCTGCTCCATCTGCAGAGGCTGCAAAACCAGCGGCGGCGAAAAAGCCAGCAGCTGCAAAGAAATCTGCCGCTAAGTCTGAGACAGCCAAACCTGCTGCCAAAGCAAAAGCAGCCGCAAAGCCAGCAGCCGCAAAAGCAAAAGCGCCCGCAAAAGCCAAAGCAGCCGCAGAAAAAGCACCTGCTAAAGCAAAAGCACCCGCTAAAGCAAAAGCAGCGGCTGAAAAGGCACCTGCAAAAGCCAAGGCATCTGCAGCCCCAGCAAAAGCGGCTGCGAAAAAGCCAGCGGCTAAATCTGCGACGGCTGCGAAAGCCAAAGCACCAGCTGCTGCGAAGAAAGCATCTGCCAAGTCTGCGGACACAACTCCAGCCGCGGCGGTTAAACTGCCAAGCGGTATGGCGGCTGCCAAAGACGGTAAACCAGCGCTTTACACGAAAGCCCCCGCACAAGCTGACGATCTTAAAATGATCAAAGGCGTTGGCCCAGGGTTGGAAGGCACGTTGAACGGTTTGGGTATTTATACGTTTGCTCAAATCTCCGAATGGAAAGCGAAAGACATCGCTTGGGTTGACGATAACCTGAAGTTCAAAGGCCGCATCAAACGTGATGGCTGGGTTAAGCAATGTAAAACACTCGCTAAAGGGGGAACCACCGAGTTTTCTAAGCGGGTAAAAGGTGGCGACGTTTACTAAACGCGCCATAAGAAAGGACACGTGATTGGCCCCGAAACATCCTGATCCCGCCCCAGATCCCGCATCTGGGCAAATACGGATCGCTTCCATTGTTATTATCGTGACAATGGTTGCATGGATGGGGGCCAGTTTCATCGGCGGTGCGGTCGGCCTGCCAACGCGTTATGCGTTTCTGTTCGACCTTGCCGCTTTGGCTGCGTTCATTTGGGCGTTGGTCAATCTGTACCAAGCATGGCGCAAGCGCCAGACAACAAAGGATTAAGCGATGCTCGCTGATCAGGACCGCATTTTCACGAACATCTACGGTATGCATGACCGTACCTTGAAGGGTGCGCAAAAGCGCGGCCACTGGGATGGCACGGCTAAGATCATTAAAAATGGTCGCGAGTGGATCATCGACGAGATGAAAAAATCCGGTCTGCGTGGTCGGGGTGGGGCAGGGTTCCCAACGGGTCTTAAATGGTCCTTTATGCCCAAAGAATCCGATGGTCGTCCGTCTTATCTGGTTGTGAACGCGGATGAATCCGAGCCAGGCACGTGTAAAGACCGCGAAATCATGCGCCATGATCCGCACACCTTGATCGAAGGTTGTTTGATCGCGTCTTTTGCGATGAACGCAAACGCCTGTTACATTTACATTCGCGGAGAATTCATTCGTGAACGCGAAGCCCTGCAAGCCGCCATTGACGAAGCCTATGACGCTGGCTTGCTCGGTAAGAACGCTGCCAAATCAGGCTGGGACTTTGATCTCTATCTTGCACATGGTGCTGGGGCTTACATTTGTGGCGAAGAAACTGCACTTCTCGAAAGCCTTGAAGGCAAAAAAGGGATGCCGCGCATGAAGCCGCCGTTCCCTGCGGGGGCTGGTTTGTATGGGTGTCCGACAACTGTGAACAACGTGGAATCCATTGCTGTTGTTCCAACTATCCTGCGCCGCGGTGCGGATTGGTTCACCAGCTTTGGCCGCCCGAACAATGCAGGCACCAAGCTGTTCGCGTTTTCTGGTCATGTGAACCACCCTTGTGTGGTCGAGGATGCCATGTCCACGCCATTGCGCGAATTGATTGATCGTCATTGTGGCGGCGTACGCGGTGGCTGGGACAATCTGAAAGCTGTCATTCCTGGGGGCGCATCTGTTCCTTTGTTGCCCAAAGATATGTGTGACGAAGCCATCATGGATTTCGATTGGTTGCGCGAACAGCGGTCTGGTCTTGGGACTGCGGCGGTGATTGTGATGGATCAAAATACCGATGTAATCAAAGCGATCTGGCGCTTGTCCGCGTTTTACAAACACGAAAGCTGTGGTCAGTGTACGCCGTGTCGCGAAGGCACGGGTTGGATGATGCGTGTGATGGACCGTTTGGTCAAAGGCGAAGCAGAAGTCGAAGAAATCGACATGTTGCTGGACGTGACTAAACAAGTCGAAGGCCACACAATTTGTGCGCTTGGCGATGCGGCGGCTTGGCCGATCCAAGGTTTGATCCGTCATTTCCGCGATGAAATCGAAGATCGCATCAAGCACAAACGTTCAGGACGCAGCAGCGCTGTCGCGGCAGAGTAATCTACGCACTGCTGATCCTTGTTTCCCATGTTGAAATAAGACCACTGGCGGAGTGAAACGCCAGTGGAACAACCCCGCGCTCTGGTTTAGTATGCGCTATGGTTGCCCCTGATAAACATATAGCCCAATTCAACTTTGCGCGGCTGCGTCATCCGGTTGAGGATCCACGGAGCGCGGGATTTGTGGATGGGACCGCAGTGATCAACCGCATTGCAACGCGCTCTGCGGGATTTGCCTCAGTTTACACCAGCAGCGGAATCGCAGGGACATTGAAGCAACCAATTTGGAACGACCCCCAAATTTCGGTCAATATTTCAGTCTGGGCCACGCTGCAAACGCTTGAAAACTTTGTCTACACCACGCTGCACAAAACCTATTTGGGCCGCAAAGACATGTGGTTTGAAAACATTGATGGCCCGACAATGGTGCTGTGGTGGGTGGATGCCGGGCATGAACCAAACTTGGATGAGGCGCTTGATCGCCTTGCCTCCCTTAAAACAGAAGGCCCGAATGCGCGGGCCTTTGACTGGTCTTATGCACGCAACCTTCACATGCAATAATCGTCCACGGGTTTGCTAGGCGGAACCAAGGTCTCTGCCATGATATTTCAACGCTGAAACAGGCCGTGAGCGGCCCTGTTATTGCATAACACACGCCAAACTCCCATCTTCGAGACAAGCAGCGGCCAG
>CAYWIR010000297.1:0-3866 GCA_964458375.1 uncultured Neptunicoccus sp. | reverse complement strand
GCGCACTTGGATGCGACAACAGTTCTGGATCGTGCGATTTCGGAAAAGGGTATCTACCCTGCGGTGGACCCACTTGGTTCCACATCCCGTCTTCTCGACCCACTGATCATTGGTGAAGAGCACTACAAAGTTGCGACAGACGTTCAGCAGGTTCTGCAGCGTTATAAGTCCCTTCAGGACATCATCGCGATTTTGGGTATGGACGAGCTTTCAGAAGACGACAAACTGGCAGTGGCCCGTGCGCGTAAGATCGAACGCTTCTTGTCCCAGCCTTTCGACGTTGCGAAAGTGTTCACAGGCGCAGACGGCAAACAGGTTGCTTTGGAAGACACTATTTCTTCGTTCAAAGCGGTTGTTGCAGGCGAATACGATCACCTTCCAGAAGCAGCCTTCTACATGGTTGGCGGCATCGACGAAGTGAAAGCCAAAGCCGAAAAGCTGGCCGCAGACGCGGCATAAGCCACGCGAAACTTGTCTGACCAACGTTCTGTTGGTCAGACGTTTTAACAAAGGATTGGTTTCTAATGACCATGCAATTTGATTTGGTGTCGCCTGAGCGTAAGCTGGCATCCCTTGAAGCAACAGAGGTCGAGATCCCTGGTGCAGAAGGTGATTTCACAGCCATGGCTGACCATTCGCCTGTTCTGACAACACTGCGCCCTGGTCTGCTGAAGGTCAAAGCGGGTGCTGATGTGACCGAATATCTGGTGACAGGTGGTTTCGTCGAAGTGTCTGCGACAGCAACATCCGTGCTGGCTGAACAAGCTGTGCCACGGGCTGAAGCATCCGCTGACATGGTCAACGGTTTGATTGCGGACGCAGAAGCGGCTGCGCAAAACTTGACAGGTCCAGAGCTGGATATGGCGAGCAAGCGTATCGCAGATACAAAGGCTTTGCTGGATTTTATCTAAATTCTGACAAAATCTTGCCCAAAACAGAGTTTAACCCCGCTCTTGACGCGGGGTTTTCTTGTTTTTAGCCTCCGCTGACAGTAGCGAGCGTAGAAGTTATGAAGAAACTATATTCATCCGTCACAGGGGTCGATCAAGGATCGGTTCAACTGTTTTCTGATTTTCAGGATCAGGGCGAAATGTGGTCAGGGCAGGGGGAACGTGAACGCTCTGTGTCTGTAGAGTTTTCCGAACCGTTTAAATCCCAACCGTCTGTTTTCATCACGCTTGAGTTGCTGGACCTGCATTCTGGTGCCAATCATCGGACCGTCACCTTGGCCAAGAACGTGACCAACTCAGGGTTTGATGCCGTTCTGCGCACTTGGGGTGACACACGTATTGCCCGCGCAACCGCCTCTTGGATGGCGATTGGTGAAGTAAAGGGCGAAGAGGACTGGGATATTGATTACGGCAGTTGAGCCGTTCCCATCAAAGCCCAATCATTTTTGGCCGTGACTGCAAAATAGTCGCAATGGTTTTAAGCGCCGTTTCAAATTCGGAATCTGTCAGCGAGGCCCCAAAGGTAATACGCGCCGCGTTTGGTGCTTTGCCGTCTGACAGGGCAAATTCATCGGCTGGTCTAATCAAAACGTTGTTCTGTTCGCAGGCCCGCTGAAATGAGGACGCCCGCCAGCCCGACGGCATGGGCAGCCAAAGAAACGCCACTTTGGGGTTCCATTGTATGTTCCAATTGCCAAGGATATTTGCGGCCATTTGCGCCCGCCGCTGATTGTACGCGAGCATACGTGTGCGAATGATTTCTGCCTGACCCGAGGTGATCAGTTGTGTGGCAAGGTCGCAAATGATTTGGGACACGCCGTAACAATTGGACAGAACCGTGGTGCGGGCTGTTGCACCATGCCCTTGCGGGGTAATCAGATAGCCAATGCGCAGTCCTGTTGAGACCGATTTAGACAAAGCCCCAATGTACCACGTACGTTCAGGAGCGATGGTCTGCATAGACGGGACATCGGTGGAAAAAATACCAAAGGCGTCATCGTCAATGATCTGCATTTCGTATTTTGCGGCGATGCGGGCCAAGGCGATGCGCCGTTCCAGCGTTGTTGTCTGCGTTGTGGGGCTGTGAATGTTGAATGAACTGACCAGCACCTGCGGCCCGTGTTTGCGGCAGGCCTGTTCCAAGGCCTTTGGCAGCATTCCGTCTTGATCCCGCTCCACCGATACCACATCCGCCCGTAGCATGTTCGACGCATGACGCAGGCCCGGATAGACAAGTTCGTCCGTTACAATCACGGGGGTTGGGCCGACGAGAATGGTTTGCAGCGCGATTAGCATGGCGTTTTGCGCGCCATAGGTCAGCGCGATGTTTTCTGGATCAGGTTCAAGGTCGGTGTACCCTAGCCACTGTGATATTGCCGTGAGCGTGTCCCCTGTGTGATCAGGGTTGGGGTAATCCGCATAGCTTGTTGTGCCATTCTGCGCCACTTCGGCAAGGGCCGCGCGGATGATAGGTTCTTGGCCGAGGTCGGGTGTTTTTGTGCCCCTGAGATCGAATTTGCCGTCACTGGTGCCAAGATGCAGAGAGTCGCGCGGCTTTGTCTGTCGGGTGCTGCGCGTGTCTGCCACAAATGTTCCGCGCCCTACGGCTGCATCCAGAAGGCCATCGTCTGTTGCGCGGCGATAGGCACGGGCGACCGTTCCAGGAGTGATTTGCAAATCCCACGCCAAGTTGCGCACAGGGGGCAGGCGATGCCCTGCTTCAAGTTCTCCAGTCGCGATTGCCTCACGTAGAGCGTGGGTTAAGGCGCGGTATTTTGGACCTTTGGTTTGGGACAGATCAGGCGGCCAAATTGTACCCATTACAATGTTTTCCTAGCGCAGGTGAGATTCATTTTGTACCAATGCAGTGTACACAATGTTCAAATTGTATCAATACAAATATGGAGCGCGATATGACAATAGCACATGCAAGACACGTCGCGCTGGCAGAGGATCTCTGTTCGCGCGCAACCATCCCTTTTACATCCAATGTGGCCCTGAAGGTCGCGCATTTGGTGTTGATTTGGGCGGATCGCCAAAAGGCGCGAACGATCCTGCGAAATATGGACAGCCATCGCTTGGACGATATCGGCCAAACATGGGACGCTGTGCATCTGGAAGCCAAAAAGCCGTTTTGGCAGGCCTAAGGATACCGAACCGCACTGGCGGTCTGGTCGAAACGCTTTTACCTCGGCGTTTCGGCCAATTTTATTTGTAGTATCCGTCGTAAATTGGGCCCAGCGTGTCTTCATCGAACAGGGACGAAACGGATGTGCCGTTCGAGATGTTCATAATCGCCTGCGCCAACATCGGGGCAAGCGGGACGGTGCGGATTTTGTCACAGGCGGCCACCTCTGGCGTGGCTTCGATGCTGTCGGTGATGACCAGATGCTTCATCGAAGAATTGCTGATGCGTTCCACAGCAGGGCCAGACAGAACCCCATGCGTGATATAGGAATGCACCTCTTTTGCCCCCATATCCATGAGCGTGTCCGCTGCTTTGCAAAGCGTGCCAGCGGTGTCGCAAATATCATCGACGATGATACATTTTTTGTCAGTTACATCGCCGATCACGGTCATTTCTGCGATTTCGCCTGGGGCGTTGCGCCGTTTGTCAACGATCGCCAAAGGAGCGCCGATCCGTTTGGCAAGTTCGCGGGCGCGGGCCACACCACCAACATCTGGGGAGATCACCATCACATCGGACAAGTCACCAAAGTTGTGTTTTACATCCAGCGCGAACACGGGCGCAGCATATAAGTTGTCTACTGGGATATCGAAAAAGCCTTGGATCTGTGTGGCGTGCAGGTCCATTGTTAGAACCCGTTCAATGCCTGCTTCGGCGATCAAGTTTGCAACCAATTTAGCAGAAATGGGTGTGCGCGCTTTGGTACGGCGATCTTGGCGGGCGTATCC
>CAYWIR010000296.1:2819-3872 GCA_964458375.1 uncultured Neptunicoccus sp. | reverse complement strand
GCCGCCAGCAAATCCACCCCGCTGTGCCGATAGAACCGTTTGTCCTCAAACGCGATCAGCTGTCGGACATATCCGCGCGACACTTCCTTCACCGTAACAGGCAGGCGCCACCGCCCATCCGCCACCGTGAACCCACGCAGCAAATTGCCCGCTCGATCCTCCACCACAACGGACACCTCTGGATCAAGCGAAGGCAATTCGGTCCGTTCAATCCACGTCGAAAAGCTGACCCAGCCAACAATCAAAACAAACGCGATGCTGCCCCACGTCAGGATCACACGGCGCTTACGATCAGGGCTCATTGAATGGACACACGCCCCGTATCAGTGCGTGCGCGGAAATCAGGACGATACATGTCCTCGACCACCGCCGCTGGATGATGGAACGATCCAGGCGACACGGCCCGCATCACATAGGCCATTTGGAACGCATCACGGCCCGTCCAATCCACAGCCGCCAAAAAGCGATCCGTGCGGAACTCGCTGTTTTGCACATTCGCATTCAGCTTCAACCAATCGAGCGCTTTGATATCGCCACCCGCGATTAAGTTCGGATTGTCGATTTCCATACCCGCAGGCAAAGGATCATTCACCATCAGCCGCGCCTGAGTGTCACGCAATGGTGTGACCTTCAGAACAGCCACCACACGTTCATTCTGGCGCACGCTTTCCAACGAAATGGGGGCACCTTCGGTGGTGAAATACTCCCGCTCGATCCGATACCCATTGCCGCTCGCAGGTTCAGGCTCTGATGGAACGCCAAACACCGACACAACAGCCGTTGTCTCGCGATTGCCGCCATTTTCCAGCGTAATTCCCGCGATCAAATCATCTTCGCTCAGGGTACGCACCAACGGTGCCTCCATGGTCGCGCCATTCAAACGCATACCCTCCGCACCCCCTTCTTTGACCAGCGCATTCACCGCCAACAAAGACCACATGTTTTCCTGTGTGGACCGCCGCGCTACTGGTGCACGGCTGACGGTGTCTGCCAATGACACCAGATCAATGGCGTTGCTACCTGCACCAACGGCCAACGTAAGAACCGCTGCCT